>JASJCW010000074.1 GCA_030065265.1 Prochloraceae cyanobacterium | reverse complement strand
AAAAACCTAATACCATCCAACCAACAAGCGACAAAATGCAACAATAAGAGATACTCGCAGTAATATCATTTGTAAGTAAAGGTTAATGTCAGAATCTCTTCAATATCTAAGCGGTAGCGAAATAAGACAAAAATTCCTCGACTTCTTCGCAAAACGAGAACACCAAACCTTACCTAGTGCTTCTCTAGTACCGGAAGATCCTACAGTATTGCTAACTATAGCAGGAATGCTGCCATTTAAACCGATCTTTCTCGGTCAAGAAAAATCCAAGTTCGATCGCGCGACAACTTCGCAAAAATGTATCCGTACCAACGATATCGAAAATGTCGGCAGAACTGCGCGGCATCATACTTTCTTCGAGATGTTAGGTAATTTCAGCTTCGGCGACTATTTCAAAGAACAAGCAATAAAATGGGCTTGGGAATTATCTACAGAAGTATTCGCTTTACCCTCAGAAAGAGTAGTAGTCAGCGTCTTTAGAGAAGATGACGAAGCATTTGCAATCTGGAGAGATGTAATCGGCATTCCTGCCCATAGAATCCAAAAAATGGGTGAAGAAGATAACTTTTGGAAATCCGGCCCGACCGGCCCGTGCGGCCCTTGTTCGGAATTATATTACGATTTTAAGCCCGAATTGGGCGATGAAAATATCGATTTAGAAGATGACAGTCGCTTTATCGAATTTTATAACCTGGTATTTATGCAGTACAATCGGGATGCAGATGGTAACTTAACCCCCCTCGCTTCCAAAAATATCGATACTGGGATGGGTTTAGAAAGAATGGCGCAAATTCTGCAAAAAGTGCCGAATAATTACGAAACTGACCTAATTTTTCCGATAATTAAGCGAGTTGCTGAAATTTCAGAGATAGATTATCACAAAGCAAGCGATCGCACTAAAATATCTCTCAAAGTAATTGGCGATCACGTTCGGGCCGTAGTACATTTAATTGCCGATGGGGTAAGTGCTTCTAATATCGGTCGCGGTTACATTTTACGTCGTTTAATTCGTCGCGTAGTGCGTCACGGTAGGTTAGTCGGGATAGAAGGGGCATTTACGACTAAAATTGCTGAAGTTGCGATCTCGCTTTCTGAGTCTGTTTATCCTAACGTTAGAGAAAGGGAAGAGTTTATCAAACTGGAATTGCAGCGAGAAGAAACTCAATTCCTCAAAACTCTCGAAAGAGGTGAAAAACTGCTACAAGAAGTTATCGATAAGGTAAAAGCAGAAGGTAAAACCGTCATTGCAGGTGTTGATGCTTTTACTTTATACGACACTTATGGATTTCCCCTCGAATTAACTCAAGAAATAGCCGCAGAAGAAGGTTTAACAGTCGATGTGGCAAGTTTCGAGATAGAAATGGAAGAACAACGCAAACGAGCTAAACAAGCTCACAAAGCGATCGACCTTACCGTACAGGGTAGTATAGACGAGCTAGCCGAACAAATCCATCCGACAGAATTTTTAGGCTATACAGAAGCGCGATCCAATTCTCGAGTAGAAGTAGTTTTAGTAGAAGGTAAAACCGTAGAAGCTGCCGAAGTAGGGACTAAAATACAAGTAATTCTCGATCGCACTCCTTTTTATGCCGAGTCTGGAGGACAAATCGGAGATAAAGGTTATCTTAGTGGAGATAATTTATTAGTTAGGATCGAAGACGTACAAAAAGAATCCGGTTTCTTCGTCCATTACGGCAAGATCGAAAGAGGTACGCTGACAATCGGAGATACCGTATCATCCCAGATCGATCGCGCTTGTCGTCGTCGCGCCCAGGCCCATCATACAGCAACCCACCTGCTCCAAGCAGCATTGAAAAAAATTGTCGACGATTCCGTATCTCAAGCAGGATCTGAAGTTGGTTTTGACAGCTTGCGTTTTGATTTTAACTGTCCTCGGGCACTAAAACCAGAAGAATTGCAAGCAATCGAAACAGAAATTAATACTTGGATCGCCGAAGCGCACGATACCCAAACCTCGATAATGGGTTTAGAAGAAGCAAAAGCAAAAGGTGCGATCGCCATGTTTGGGGAAAAATACGGTGCTGAAGTTCGAGTAATCGACGTACCTGGAGTATCCTTAGAATTATGCGGCGGTACTCACGTTAAAAATACAGCCGAAATCGGACTTTTTAAAATAATATCTGAAACTGGCATCTCTTCGGGAGTAAGAAGGATAGTAGCTGTTGCCGGTACTGCTGTTTTAGAATACTTAAATGTTAGGGATAAGATAGTTAAAGAATTGGGCGATCGCTTTAAAGCCAAACCCGAAGAAATCCTCGATCGCATTAACAATATTCAATCCGAATTAAAAACAACTCAAAAAGAATTAGCAGCAGCAAAACAAGAATTAGCCGTTGCCAAATCTGACGGATTATTATCCCAAGCAGAAGCGATCGGCGACTTCAAAATTTTAATCGCCGAAATGGGCGATCTCGATGGGAAAGCATTGCAAACTGCAGCCGAAAGATTGCAGCAAAAATTGGGCGAAGCTGCTGTAATATTAGCTTCAATCCCCTCAGAAGGAAAAGTGAGTTTAGTAGCAGCATTCAGTCAGAAAGTAATTAAAGAAAAGAAATTACAAGCAGGTAAATTCATCGGACAAATTGCCAAAATCTGCGGCGGTGGCGGCGGTGGAAGACCCAATTTAGCTCAAGCTGGCGGTAGGGATGCTAGTAAATTACCCGAAGCTTTAGCTAGTGCTAAAAAGCAGTTAATTGACGCTTTGAAGTAGTATTTTACGGCGGGCATTTGCCTGCCTTTCACTTATAAAAAAATTGCAATACAATTGTTTAATTTGATTATCAAAAAATCGAGAAAAATTAATTATTTTAGGAATATTTTCTAAAATTACCGATCGCACATCTTATAAAACTTGGGTTTTAATAGCAGAAAAACATCCTCAATTTAGCCAAACTGGCTTAAAAAAGACATCTTTAATTAGAGCCGATAAAATTGCTACTGTCAATCGATCTGTTTTTCAAAAGCAGTTAGGAATTTTACGATCGGATATTTTGACTTCAGTACAAAAAGCTTTAAAATTAGCCCTTAATATTCCTGAAATTCCTTAGCTGATAACGACAATAAGTAATAAAATCGATCGCTGCGATCGCAGCACGACATCAAAAAACAGAAGATACAAAAAATCATTGTCTAGACAAAATACTAGATATTACTAATTTAATGCACGCTGTTTTTTGGCTCGTATTTTAGTTGTTTCTAAAACATCATTTTCCAAAGCAATAACATCGCTTTCTATTGCCAAACAAATAGTTCCTTTTTTTGCGCCTTCGGAGTCTAACAAATCCGAGAAATAAGCTTTAACAGCTACCTTGGTATTTTCTTTTGTGATTAGCTCGATCGCCAAACAACGCTGAGAAATTTCGTCTAACTTTATCAATTCTTCGATCTCTAAATTATTATTTTTAGAAAATATAAAATCGATCGGTTTGCCGATTAATTCTGATTCGGAATATCCCAACAGTTCAACAGTATTATAGTTAATTTTCTCAATTGTATTTTTGCTGTCCATCACGATAATATTCTGAACGATCGAATTAATAATGCTATCGAGATAAGATTTAGACGTAATTTTCTCTTGTAATTGTGCGATCGTCTGATTAAAATATCGAGTTAAGTCTCCTAATTCATCATGAGGATTTCTAGGTTGAATAGGACGATATTCTAAAAAATTCAAACCTAATTCAAAGGTTGCCACTTTTAATTCTTTAATTGCCGGATATATCGAATCATATAAATAAACAAATAATATTAAACTAACTCCAAAAGTAAACAGAGTATAAACTTTAATTGTTGCAATATTTTGTTTGATTAATTTTTGATTTTGCAATTGAGATTCTACTATTTCCTTAATAGTATCTTCGTAATAGTTTTTTACTAGGGGAAATATAGATTCTTCGAGCGTTTTATTGCTTGTTGTCAAATAAAAAATACTGCGATCCTGCTTTTGCAATCCGAATTCTAAGTAAGTATTCCATTCTTGCCGATAAAATTTGACTATTTCAAGCAGATTTTCCAGATTTTCAATCTCTTCCTCTTCATCCTCAATTTTTTCCTTTTTTGTTAAATGATTTATTGGTAAATTTTTGATAATTTCCTTTTGATTATTAGTTGCTTCTCGAGCTGCTATGATATTTTTTTCTAATCGATTTAGAGCGAATTCAATTTGACGCTGATATTCTTGAATTTTGAGAGATTCTTGAGAATTAGCTTGTCTTTCAAGTAAGATCTTGGTATTCAAATCTTGAATAGATTGAATCGAGCTAAATATATCGCCCGCAGCTTGATTCTCTCGAATCATACCCTGCAATACTTCTTCAGTTTGAGATTGGATCTCAGCATCAATTTTAATTGTTAAAATACTAACTGTTCCTAATAGTAAAGAACTGCCACCCAAAACTAGAACTAATTTCTGCCAAATTTTCATGAATTTGATTGTTTATTGATTGCTTAAGTTCAAAATAACAAAATCTGGCAAATTTTATGAGAGCATTTTAGCTGATTTTTTTACTGATTTTAGCTATAAAATATCATTCACATCCTTAAGAAAACCATCGACTGCAATCGAGCAAAATTTAAAACAATATCGATAATGAAATTATCATAAGCATGATTTACTCAATAGAACAGTCGTGAAGAAGATATTGATAACGCTCCTGAATAATAAAGTCGATCGCATCGAGTTTTTTTAGGTAAATTGATATATAAAGAGTAAAATAAAAATAATTTAGTTATATTTCTGATGACAATATCCGAGCGCATTAGTCAAGGATTAGACTTTTTCAAAGATGTCAAACAAACAACAATCGATAATATCTCAGAAACAACAGAAAAAGTTAAAAATAGTTTAGCGGAAGCAGGCGATCGCGCTCTAAGCACGACCATCGATCGAACCTCACAAATAACCGATAATGTTAACGATATTACCAGCAAAGCAATCGAAAATGCGATCGACTCGACCATTCAAAAGTGGCTCGCGGATCATCCAATCTTTTACTGGTTAGCAAGTCATCCAATTGCAACTTTAATTATTGTTTTGTTGTTTCTTTTTCTGGTTTTGGGGTTATTTGAAGCCTTTACCGCATTAATCAAATCTATTTGGCTATTTATTTTTAAAATCCCTCAGAAATTAATTAAAGTAACAGCCGATCTTACAATCAAAACTTTTCAAAATATAGGTTATCAAATTTGGCCGCAAAATGGCAGCCAAAATAAATTAGAATTAATAAAAAGCAACGATCGAAGCGATCGACAGCAAAGAATAGCTCAAATTGTAGTCAGACTCGAGCAATTAAAACAAGAACAAAATCGGCTATTAGAAGAAATAGCCGAAATTCTCGAGCTAGAAAAAAACCCAACCAAACAAACAATCCAAAATGCACCAAAAAGATGGATGACCTCAAGGCGAGCAAAAAGCCATAATTAGTAAAGAAGCGTGTAGCGGCGGGCCAAAATATAGCAGCATGAAGCAATTAAAACGTCTAGGCGATCGACAATTAATTACACTCGGTCAAGAATTAAGACGGGAAGGGAAAGGAAAGATATATCAAATCTTAGAAACACCTTCATTAGCAGCAAAAATATATCCTCCGAGGGAGCGCATCCCCAGCACAGCAGAAAAATTAGAACTAATGCTTGCCGATCCTCCCGAAAACGATTTTAATGCCGATAATGTTGCTATAGCCTGGCCTGTAGACTTGCTTGTTTCTGAAAACAACAACCAAGAAATAGTTGGCTATTTGATGCCAAAAAGAAAAGACGCGATCCCGATAGATCGATATTACAATCCTAGTCTCCTGAAGACAAAAAAGTATCGCAATTCTAGTTTTGAAAGTTTCAACCGAGATTTTTACAGTCCATACCGCATCGGAATTAATTTAGCCGCAGCTTTTAGAGCCATTCATGCTAAAGGCTACGCGATCGGCGACATTAACGAATCGAATATTTTGGTTACTCAAAGCGGATCGATCGTCATAGTCAACACCGATTCCTTTCAAATTTGCAATTTAGCAACAAACGAGATTTATTATTGCAGCACCAGTAACCCAGAATTTGCCCCTCCAGAACTGCAAGGCAAAGATTTAACCAAAATACATCGAACTCCCCAGCAAGATTTATTTGGTTTAGGAATCTTAATATTTAAGTTATTAATGTCAGGAATTCATCCTTATGATGGAATCTTTTTAAGCACTGATGAAGCAGCGATGGCTCGAGCTAAACCGATTCGTTTCGGTCATTTTCCCTACGGAAACAGAAAAATCCCCTTTTATCCCCCATCAGAAGCACCACCTTTCAATTATCTCCATCCTCGCTTGCAAGAATTATTTATTAACTGTTTTGAAAAAGGACATTCCCATCCACCAATTCGTCCGACTGCGATCGCCTGGGAAGAAGCATTACAGTTAGGAGAACAAGAATTATTAACTTGTCAAACAAACCCGCAACATAAATATAGCGGACATTTAGATGATTGCCCTTGGTGCGCTAATTCTCCAAAATACGATCTTCAAGAGATCGCCGCCAACGATTTTCCCACCGCAGATCGAGGGTTACCTCCTAGTAGTTCCAAAAAGCGAGATTCTCCTACTTATCGCCGCCAAAAACAACAAATTACCAACCGATCGCTCGAAACAGGATCTAGCTCAGCTTTGCCTTCATCTTTGATTAAAAAAGGCGATCGCAAACAGAGTTCAAAATCTTGGTTAAATCCGCGAAAGAAATTAAAGATTTGGGGGGTTACTTTGTTAAGTCTTTTAGGACTGTGGGTTTTTATCGCAATTACTATTGCTTATCCGGTTCAATTTATTGCCGGAAGTAGCTTGATTTTTGCTTTAATTTGGATTATCTTCAAATCTAAGCAAAGTCGCAAATAAACTTACTTTGCCCTTCGCATTGCTTGCCAAACATCTAAATATTGCTGCTCGATCTCCTTTGATAAAGTAAGAATAAATTCGCTGCGATCGATTATCGATTTATTAGGTAACAATAAAGGATTATTGCGAATATCTTTGATGAGTTGGCTCGGATCTGCTGTATGCACGATTGGAGAAATAGCATCAGTCAAGATAGAAATTTCATTAGCCTGTTGGATTTGCCAACAAAAATCGATCCATTTTAAAAGTAAAGAGTCTTGCTCGTTTGCTCGAGAAAATGCCGATTTTACCCACAGATCTGCATATAAAGAAGTTCCAGATTTGGGAATTATTGCTTTAATTTTAGGAAATGTTTTTAATAAAGGAAAAACATCGCCGTACCAGCCTACAGCCAACCAAGTATCTTCAACAATCAAAGGTTGCAAATAGTTAGTCGAGTCGTATAGTTTTACTTGTTTTTGTAATTTTAATAATTCCGATTTAAGCTCGGGTATTGCTTTAAGATTTAATGTATTAAAAGAATAGCCCAGTTTTTTTAGAGTCAAGCCAATTACTTGACGAGGCTGATTCAATAAAGAAATGCGATCGCGCAATTCTTCTCGCCACAAATCTTCCCAATCAGTTGGAGTCCAACCTAACTTTTCAAATCGCTCTGCATTGTAAATAATTACCATCGTACCCCAGCGATAGGGTGCGGCCCAAATCGAACCATCTCGATCCAATTGACCGTTAAAATTGCGTTTGACTAACTTTTGACAGCTAGAAGGAAGATTTTTCCAACCTTCAAGTTGCTCTAATTTTAAAGGCTGAATTAAGTTCTTTTTAATGGCAGATTCTAACCAGTAATCGCCAATACTAATTAAATCTAAATCGATCGTTTGATTTTGTTTTTGCCAGGGCAACCAATTGTTGCTAGCTTGTCTTAAATCCGTGCGATCTGCACTTTTTTCTAAGAGAGCAAATAACTCTTTTAATTTAGCTTTTGTTTGAAAGCGAACGGAATTAGATCGATCCAATCTTAAGCTAAATTCTTTAATTAATTGTAAGGGGATAGAACCTTGCAAAAAGATTATTTTAAGAGCTGCATCGGGACTTCTGCATCCAGATATAACCTGAGTTAAGGCTAAAGCAACCGAACTTATTAAAAACGAGCGACGACTTGACATAATTGTTTCTTCTAGAGGAGTATTTTTGACTTATTTACGGACGTTTTGCGCGAAACAATTGAGAAATTTTTATTTTTTTCAGTTTATGAAATAAACGATATTTTGAAAAACAATCTTTAACCTTCTGAATCTTAAAAAACTGAATTAATTTTCATATTATATATTTTTCCATCTGCCTAATATAACAAAAGAAAAAAGAAAGAAGATTTGAAGAAAAATTAAGAAGGCAAAAGTTAAATGAATCAGGATATAGTACAAGTGTGTATTGCATTGCTCGTACGATGAAAAAGCAAGCAGCTATAAAAATTGCTAACTCTATGGATGCACTTCAAACCCAAATAATCGAATTAACCCAAAGATTTGATACTCTCCAACAAATAATGGAGCGTCTAACCAATCAAATCGATCGCATAGTGTCGGACAAAGAGCAACAAAAACAAGAGTCGGATCTGCTAGCATCTGTTGCTTCTGTCAATAATTCTTCGCTCGCCAATCAAAAAAAAGCCAACCCCACAATGGAACATAAAGACATACTATTAGATGGCAGCGGTTGGGAAAGCGATTTCGATCGCACTAGCGAACAAACCATTTCTCCAGAAATACAAATTAGAAGACTCACCGCTCAATTAACAGCAGCATACAATCGAATTGCAGCTTTAGAAGAGCAGTTATTAGCTCGCAGAATCCATTCCTAAATCAGAAGGGACGTTTGCAGAGATTGGTAAGGCGAAAATCGAGTATATAGCCCCTTTATTGATAACTCTCAACTAATTCTTCAATAGCAGCAAGTAAATGGGGCACAGTCCAATTTTGATAGAGATGGGAGGCGATCGCGCAACCTCCCGCACCTACCCCTTCTTTGACATATCCTCGTTCGTAAGCTCTTAACTGGGAATATTGAGAATTAGCAAAACTCAATTGAGTTGCTAAAAGAGGAATTTTGCCGATCGATTTTGCCAATCCTACCGTATCTCCCGTGGGATCTTCAGCTACCCAACGAGTCGTCCCGACGACAACGTTTTCCCAAAGTACCGGTTCGTTATAAAAATTGCTCGTTGCTTCCATTAAAGCGCAAACGGCTAGCATTTGCGTGCCTCCGGCTAACATAACACCGCAAAATCGACTCGCGGCGATCGCCATTCCTGCGGCGACAATTTGCATCGGATCGCCCACCGCAGCGACCAAATCCAAAGGATCTAACTCGAGAGGTAGAGGGAACAAACCGGCATTTACCAATCCCTTTTCGACTATTCTTTGTTTTTGCAAGTGATTGCAATTAGGGTGAGAACTGTTGACTTTACCTTGGGAATCGATTCCCAAACCGGTTAAAATAGCTGCTGCTGTAGTAGTTCCTCCCACGACACATTCGCTAATAATTAGATAGGTTGCAGGGGAAAGTTTGGCTAATTTTTCGCCCCATTCTTTGCCGATCGCAAACAAGTTACGAACGATTTGTTTGGGTAAAGCTGCTCCAGAAGTGAGACAATTAGCCGCAATACCGCCAAGATCGATCGCTTTTACTGCTGGGGGTTGGGGCAAACCGGCATTGAATAAATAAACCGGTATTTGCAATCCTTCAACCACCGATCGAGTGATAAAAACTGGGGATACTCCCACATTTAAGGGAGGTAAAGGATGAATTCGGCGATCGCAAACGCCATTAATCAGAAATTCTCCATCGGCGATCGCCGTGTATTGGCGATCTTTTGGGGTTGCTCCTGCTGCGGAAATCCCTGGAATTAAACCGGTGGCCGTAAAACCTAAAATACAAGCTAAGATTGGCTTTTTGCCTCGGTATTTTACCAACCATTCTCGACCTTGTTGTAAGTGAGTGTAAACTTGGATCGTCATCAAGTAAAATTAAATATAGCAGTACAAGTTTTGGTTAGGAAATTTAAGAGCGGCAAAAGCCTTAAATCTTAAGCATAATCCCTCTGCCCTCTGCCTTCTGCTATAACTCGTTACTCGATCGCTACTCGTAACCTAACAAGATTTGCACCCAATAGGGAGGTCTGGGAATGGGGCTACCTAGTTTATCCATCAATAATAAAGCTACTGCATGAACTGCAAACGAATAGATGAGACTGTTGAGCAAAATCATGCCAACTGCGATCGCTTCAATTACTGTTATGCTGGGAACTGCAAGCAGACCTAAGCGCATAAACATCCATTCTGCTAAATCTGTAAACCTGCCAATCAAATAAATCCAAACATCTTCTCCCAGCATGATCGACAAGATTTGAATGCTAAAAAATAGTCCGAAGGCATTAATTATCGTTCCCAAGGTTATCGAGTAGAGCCAATCTGATTGTCGCTTCCACATAAAGCCTAATTGTACTCCCATTAAACCGTAAGGAATGACGTATAAAATACTCCGAGTCGGCCCGACTAAAACAGTTAATAACAGCCCAGTTGTTAAGACTGACATCCAAGCAGCGCGGTTTCCCCAACGCAAATAAATTAAAGCTGTTGGAATTGGAAAAAACATTCTCAATACTGGAGCAATAGTCAGGTAGCTATTGATCAGCCAAATTAAACTAGCAGTGCTGGAGAGAAAGGCAGTTTCTACTAAAATTAACGTGCTTTCTTGCAGGCCGATTAAAGGCTTTTTTTTAGCTTTAAGATCGATATTGTATTGTGGTTCTGCTTCATCTACCCAATTACGATCCTCATCTAATGGGTTATTTTCTTGATTGGATTTTTTGCCAGATCGGGGATTTTCGTAAGAAGGCATAAGGCGATCGCAATTTTGCTGTTAAGTTAATAAACTTTTTCTCCAAGTCAGATCGAGGGAAGAGTTACAATATTTTTCCCCTCACCCCCTTAATCGATCAATTTTTCGAGGGCTTGTACTTCGGGAATGCAAAGCACGTCAGAGGTTCTTTTAATTAATCCTCTTTTTTCTAGTTTAGTCAATACTCTAGTTACCGTCTCCCTGGCTAACCCGCTAATGGCACTTAATTCTCGATGGGGTAAATTGGGTATTTCTATGCTACCGTTTTCTTGTTGTTTGCCCTGTCCGTCTGCTAAAAAGACGATCGTATCTGCGACTCGGGCGACGCTGTCTGCTTCTCGCAACCTCAATCTGCGATTGACTTGACGCAGTCTTTTGGCCATAAGTTGGGCTAAACGCACTCCCGCTTTTGGTTCGCTATAGATTAGGTTCACAAAATCTTGGGCTGGAATGCTGCTGATTACGGTTGGTGTTAAAGTAATTGCATCGGTGGATCTTGGCTTTTCATCTATTGCGGCCATTTCTCCGAAAACTTCCCCTTTGCCGATAATATTCAAGGTTACTTCTTTCCCGTCGATGTTGTAAGTGCGAATTTTTACCCAGCCTTCCAAAATAAAATATACCGATCCGCCCCAATCATTTTCTAGTAGTATGACTTGATTGGCTGGGTGCTTGCGAGTCACTGTATGGTTGGTAATGTTGTCTGTATGTTCTGATGATAATCCGATAAAGAAGGCGGTTTCAGCAAGTGATTTTTGAATATCGTCGTTGTTTTCTGAGTGATTATATTGATTTGCCATTATTTTTAATTTCTATTAGCAATTTATAAACATTTTTGCAAGCTTGTTTGACAATTATTAATTTTAGAACGGTAAAATATTTGCAAGAAAATTGGCAGGGAGAGGAAAAGATCCAAACTATTGCCATTTTTAAAAAGTAAGTCGATCGATATTTCACCTTATCTAGTAAGATTTATGCGATAGAGCGCAGATCTTTTTTTGTCATACAAGTCGAGGGAATTAATTTTACTGTATTCATAAAATTTTCTCATTTTTTTTAGTAATATAGTGTCTTCTATTTGCCAAAGTGAACCATCTTTACGAGATCTTACTGATATTAAGTTTAAAATGAACTTGCCAACCTGGATCACAATTTCCCGTCTTTTCGGCCTGCCTTTTATTTTCTATTTTCTAGCAAATCCAACAGCATCATCTCGTTGGTGGGCGATCGCAGTTTTTTTAATTGTTGCGCTCACGGATTGGTTAGACGGTTATTTAGCCCGTAAATTAAACCAAGTAACAGAATTAGGAAAATTTCTCGATCCTTTAGTCGATAAATTGTTAGTCCTAGGAGTATTTTTAATCTTAATCGAGTTAAGAGAAGTTCCTGCTTGGGGGGTTTTCCTCATTTTAGGTCGGGAATTGGCGATCGCCGGTTGGCGAGTCAATCCAAATTTAAGCGGCAATAAGAGCATATCGGGGGCGAATATTTGGGGCAAATTAAAAACAGTCACTCAAATAGTCGCGATCGCCCTTTTAATCGCACCTTTACCAGCTCCTTGGCATATCTTGGCCCTAATTAGTTTTTGGCTTGCAGTGGCTTTAACCTTAATTTCTGGGGCAATTTATATTTGGCCTCAAAAACTTGCCAATATTTCATCGTCCAAAGAAAAATCAACTTGAAGATTTTGACGATTTGCAGCTAAATAATCTTTTGATAAAGAATCTTTCAACCCAGAGACAAGATCGTATTCAGGTTGCCAGTTGAGGTCGGTTTTTGCTTTATTAATGTCGGCGAAGAAATGTTGCAATCTGATTGGGAAAGCCTTCTTTTTGCCAAAATCAAACTTTTTCGGGTCGTAATGAACTATTTTAAGCTCCTCGCTCGATTTTCCGGCCGCTAAAGCACAACAACGAGCCAAACCGTCAAAAGTGACAAAGCGATCGCCAGAAATATTATAAATTTGTCCGACTGCTCGATCGTTGCCCAAAACTGCCGCCATTGCCTTGGCTAAATCCGCGATATGTCCTAGTTGGGTAAGATGCAAGCCATTTCCCGGAATAGGAAGGGGGCGATTTCTGAGGATGCGATCGAAAAACCAAGCCTCGAGAGGATTATAATTTTGCGGCCCGTAAATATAAACTGGGCGGATCGAAGTCCAAGGAATGCCGCTTTCTGCCAAATAAGCTTCAGTATGATGTTTGCCTTTGTGACGGCTGTTAGGATCGACCGGATCGCCCTCAATGTGGGGCATCAGATCCGATTTTAAATATACCCCAGCCGAACTGACATAAACGAAATGTTGAACTTTACCATTAAATATTTCAACCAATGGCTGAGTATCGCTCAATTCTCGACCGTTATTATCGAAAATAGCATCAAAACTTTCATTTGCTAACTTTTCCTTTAATTGAGCCGGATCTTTGCGATCGCCGTGAATTTGTTTGATACCTGGAACTGGTGCGGGTTGATTGCCGCGATTGAATAATACGACTTCGTGGCCGGCTGCTGCTAATAGTTTAGTGAGGTAAACCCCGATAAATCGAGTTCCACCCATGATTAAAATTCGCACGATCTTAATTTATTTTTTTACAAACTGATTTGGGATATAGCAATATTACCTGAAAAACAAACATCTACATCAGTCCCGGGAACGCGATCGCGTTTGGCATATTCTCCTTGATAGTGATAGGAATCCCCATCCACTTTATAATCTACCGCTAGGGGATGGATGCTAGTTTGACAAAATATTATTGCTGGTTCTGGCGATCCGGGAGCAAGATGGGGCAAGTTGACATTCCAAAAACTATTCGGGGCTAAAGGCGTATCCCACAACTTATCCAAAACTTTAGCCGTCCAATTAGCCGCTACTTCCCAATCTATAACCAAAGGTTTTCTAATCCAATGAGAAATAGCTATTCCCGGTATTCCTAAGATAGCAGCCTCTCTGACTGCTGCAACCGTACCCGAAAGATAAACATCTACCCCTAAATTCCCTCCAGCGTTAATTCCCGACAACACCCACTTGACATTTTCATGTAATTTTGTTAATGCTATCCTGGTGCAATCGGCCGGAGTACCGTCTACAGAATACTCGCGATCGCCGCGACGATCTACTTGGATCGGTTTATGGGTAGTGACTTGATGGCCGCAACCGGAATATTGTTTGTTAGGAGCGACGACAATACCTTTACCGTTAATGGCTTGTTGCAAAGAGCGAATACCGGGAGCGTCGATACCGTCATCGTTAGTTAAAATTACGGTCATAAATTTAAAAATAGATATACTAAAGCAAATTATCAACCATAATTGAAAAAATGCAAGATATCAAAAGCCAATTAGCAGAGGAATTAGCCGATATTGAATGGAGCGACTTAGTGCCTCACGCGCAAAGAGATGCTTTAATTGTAGTTAACGAATCTCTAAATTTAGTTGATGTCGGGGTTGCGATCGCCAGCGATCGAGTCAATATCGTCCAACATTGGATCGCTGAAGGATTAATTCAAAAACCTTCTTCAGAACAACTTGGGGCTTGGAATGTCGAACCGAATAAAAAATTTAGTGCTTTAATCGTGCAACCTTTTGTTTTAGTCGCACAAGTTTAAATGCGATCGCCAATTATTCTAAAATCATTCCCGCTTTAACTGGATCGAAATCTTGGGAAAAAACAGTATTGCGATCGTAAAAAGCACCGTAGAGAAAAGCTCCTTTTAAATAAGCTCCGGTAAAATCTGCACCTTGACAACTTGCCTTAATCATATAAGCATTTTCTAAATTTGCTTCTTTGAGATCGGCTTCTTTGAGATCGGCTTCTTTGAGATCGGCTTCTTTGAGATTTGCTCTTTGCAAACAAGCGGATCTAAATTGAGCTTTTCTTAAATAAGCTTTTTCAAAATTGGTGTTACTTAAATTAGCTTCGTTTAATACTGCTTTAGCTAAATTTATTTTTCTTAAATTTGCACCAATAATTTCAGATTTTTTGAGGTTAACTCCTTTTAAGCTAGCATTTTCGAGCTTAATTTTATTCAATTTTGCCCCTTCAAAATTAGTTCTGCCCCGTAAATATTTTTTGATAATATCGCAAGCATTATTATTAAATATTGTGGTTGTTTTAGTAATTTTAGCTGCTTTGACGAACAGATTTTTAATAAAAAAATCTACAGTTTTCTGTTTAATTAATCCTTTTTTTACTGCGATTTCTCCAAACCTTAAAGAGTTGTTTGGTTTTTTTTGTTCTTCAAGGATTTCTTCAACCTCTTGTTCGTTCAACAATCCAGATTCTGTAAGATAGTAACCTAAAGGTTTTTTAATTTTTTGATTGAGTTCTTCAGTCCATTTCTTTTGAAAAAAAGAAACAGTTTGAGACGAGAGCCAACCTCGCAAGACTAATGCTTCTTCTAAATCTAAATAATTTAAATATTTGCGATCTTGTCTGGCTACTTGAATTTGCCCTAAAGTCAAAATTCCAGCATCTTGTAAATGCTCTAACAAGACTTTGGTGGAATCTTTTGTCATATTCGATGGATTTTGTTCGGCAAGCATCTTCAACCAACTAATTATTTAACTAAAGATTTTACTTAAATGTATTAACAAACAAGGTCAGATCTCGGCTAGCCTAATTATACTTCCTAGTTAATAAAGTAGTTATCCGCTAATCAACGGATATTCAAGTAAAAAATCGATGATTCGCTCGAAAAAATACAATTTTAAAATAGGAAAATACGGAGTCAACAACCATTTTGAATTCGATTAAAGAGCTTATTTGAGAGTTTAAAATTAAGCGATCGCACTAAGACTCAATTGAAAACAAGTAAAATTACTGACCCAAATAAGCTTCTAAAACATGAGGATTATTTTGAATTTCTTCAGGAGTCCCATCAGCGAGGTTGCTACCTTCAGCCAAAACCCAAATGCGATCGCACAAAGACATAATTACATCCATATTGTGTTCGATAATTAAAAAAGAAATCCCAGCTTTATTCCAATTAACAATATGGTCGCAAATCTGATTGATGAGGGTCGGATTAACTCCGGCAGCAGGTTCATCTAGTAAAATTAACTTAGGATCGCTCATTAAAGTTCTGGCGATTTCTAGGAGTTTGCGCTGTCCTCCCGATAATGCTCCAGCATAATCTTTAGCTTTACTGTCCAATCCTACAGACTCGAGAATTGACATTGCTTTTTCGCGATTTAATTTTTCTTCTTTTTTAATTGTTTTGCGATCCAACCAGACTTTAATAATGTTTTCTCCGGTTTGTTTTTGCGGTGCTAATAACATATTTTCAAGCACTGAAAGTCGAGATAACACCCGCGCGACTTGAAAAGTTCGCACCATTCCTTGACGAGCTATTTTATGGGTGGGGAGTTGGTGAATTGGTTTGCTAGCAAAAATTACTTCTCCTCGATCTGGAGTATAAAAATTAGCCAGTAAATTAAATAATGTTGTTTTTCCCGCACCGTTAGGGCCGATCAAACCGGTAATACTGCCAGATTTTAACTCAATTGTCGCATTATTAACGGCTTTGATGCCGCCAAAACTTTTAGATAATCCTTTCGCTGAAAGTAAAATATTTTTTGTCATTTTCTGTTAATTTTAATTGACTATTTGCCTAAAGTAAGTTCTTCTTTTTTACCTAAAATACCTTGAGGTCGCCACATTACTAGTATCATCAAAATTAGACCAATGACCATAATTCTTAAGGCACTCAAACGAGCATTATCTATTCCTAATTGAGGCAATAAAAAGCGAGTTACGGCATCGTAAGTCCAGAAAATAATCGCTCCTAGGATCGTACCTGGGTTGTTCCCCGCACCACCGACAACGACGATTATCCAAGCGTTAAAAGTCTGCAAAGGTTCAAAACTAGTGGGATAAACAGCATTGAGTTGCCAAGCATAAAACGAACCCGCTACACCGGCGATCGCTCCTCCTAACATAAAAGCTTGTAATTTATAGAAAAATACATTTTTACCCAAAGCTCGGGCGATTTCTTCATCTTCCCTAATTGCTTTGATTACTCTTCCCCAAGGCGATCGCACTAATATTTCTAAACCAGAATAAACTAAAGCTAATATTAACAACGCCAGCACCATTAAACCAGCTTGATAGTGATAATTGTAAAGAGAAATAATTCCATTGATATAAATAAATAGAATGACAATTGTCGCGATCGCGCCCCAAATTATGCAAACTATTGGTTTTGTCGGTTGATAACTTTTATTTTGGACGCTGCGATATTCTTTAAATTGGTTTTTAATTCCCCGTAAAAGCTGCCATTGTGCAAAAATAGCGATTCCTGTCAGTAGGGCGATCGCAATTACTTTACCCAGAATACCAGGCTCCCAATCGACAAAAGGAATTTGATATCTTCTTACTCCTTGTACTCCCCTAGTTAACCATTCTTCATTGTTTGCAACTAGACGAACTAATTCCGAAACACCAATAGTGACTATTGCTAAGTAATCTTCTCGCAGTCTTAGGGTAGATATACCGATGAAAAAACCTAGTAAAGCAGCTAATCCCGCACCTATAATTACTGCAACTATCAGGGGAACTCCCGATAAGCTTAACATTACCGTAGTGTAAGCTCCGATCGTCATGAAGGCGATATGACCGAAATTGATTAAACCCGAAAAACCCCATTGTAAATTTAATCCCAGGGCGAAGATAGCAAATACGCTGGTGAGAATAGTTAGGGAAACGATATAACCACTGTTGTTCGATAGGTTAATTATAAAATTTAGCATTGAGGATATTAAACTTGAAATCCAGTCGTTTTAAATATCCTATAATAACCTATTACTTTCTTTGATTAACTAGTTTTATTTCTAGTTTGAGACTGGGGTGCTAGGATTCGAACCTAGGAATGGCGAGACCAAAACCCGCTGCCTTACCGCTTGGCGACACCCCAATGTGACAACACTAAATATAATAACAGCTATTGCCCCAAAGTTGTCAAGGATTTTGCAAATTTTTCTTTGCTTCAATTTAATTTCAATCGATTCGAGTCGTTCGAGGTGACAAATCGAGCAACTTCAATCCTGCTTGTCAAATACTAAAAAAAAAATTAAAATTTTGTTAAGAATTAATGAATCTTTATCAAGTTGAAAAACCAATTTTGGTTTAAACAGTCTTCATTAAAAGTAAGTTGAAGTCTATATATAAACACGGAAATAATTGTTTATATATGAAGATAATAAAATTTTTTGTCCTGTGGTTTTTACGGAGATTGCGGTGAGTCTAATAATTACTTTTTTCTACTCATCGAGCGATCGCTTTCATGATAGTTTTAATTTAAATTTTTTCTTCCTTTATTTATAATCTACAATTATTTGATAAAAAGGAAATGTACGTTAATTTAAAGCTTTGGATCGATCCGGGCTTTGAATTTTAAATTTAGAGCAACTTTTAGGTGAAATTATTGGCAAAAAAAATATCTTAATCTAAACATTATCTTTTTAAAAATCTCTAAAAAAAGTGTAACTAGTTCCAAAATGTAAAATAGTATCCTATGAATGACGCTATAGATAAGACTATATCATTTATATTTCTTATATCGATCGGGTCTTTACTGAAAAAAAATATTTCTCAAAAAGAACATTTAGAAGGAGTAAAACTTTTAATTTTCAACACGGCTTTACCTGCAACTATTTTGCTGGCACTATTGCACATTAAAATTGAATTAAATTTAGTATTTCTGCCCGTACTTGCATTGAGTTTTAACTTGATGATGTTGGGATTGTGTCGGTTATTATTGCCCGTATTGGGCTTTGGAGTTAATACTTCGCGATCGCGGACTATGATGATGTTAATTCCATCATTGGCCCCCGGTTTATCCTGTTTTCCCTACATTCTCGAATATCTTGGCGAACAGCCTTTAGCTTGGGCTGCTTTAGCAGATTTAGGTAATAAATTATTTGTTGTAGTCGGACTTTATTTACTAGCTATAAATTGGTACTACAAAAGAAAAAAAACATTTTCTTGGAATTTAAGTTTTAATCTAAAATTATTTTTTACATCTTTATTTAAACAACCTACTAATTTAGTTATCGTTATCGGCTTAGTATTAATTTTCTTCGGGTTAAATTTTGACAATTTGCCATTTTTTATCAAATATAGTGTCGAAAGAACGAGCAACATGATGACACCATTAATGTTGATCTTTATCGGGCTAGTAGTCAAATTCCGACGGCATCAAGTAACTCAAATTGCATCTTTGCTATTTTTTAGAGCTGGAATAGGATTATGTTTTAGTGCTTTACTGATCGCAGTTTTACCCCTTAATTCTGTGGATATGAAAATTTTAGCAGTAGTGTTTCCTTTAAGTTCTTGCAGTTTTCTCTCCTATGCCAATATGTATGCTGTGAACATGTTAAAAGATAGTCCTTCTAATGCGATCCGACAATTTCCAGTATTCGATTTAGATTTAGCTCTAACTTTATTAGCAATTTCTTTGCCTTTTTCCACCATTTCAATTTTAAGCGTTTGCGTTGCAAAAAACTTTTTTACTAGTTCGATTAACTTATTAATGGTGGGAACGTGCTTAATTTTAATTGCTGTTATTTTTTGCATTGTCAATCGCAGATTAAAAGTAAAACATCCCCAACCCACAGCACAATTGACAATTAAGAATACAAAATTTACAAATCAAGCTAAAAAAGATAACCCCCTACGACAAAACTTGCCAGTGGGGGAGCGAAAAAGTTAATTACGTTAAGCTAGAGCAGCAACAGAAACTTTAGCAGCAATTTGACTGGCAATTGCGGTGAGTGCTTTAGCCGAAGGAGACTCGGGTTGAGAAACAACAATAGGGATGCCAGAATCTCCTCCTTCTCTGACTGGAATTTCGAGAGGCACGCAACCGATTAGAGGCACGTTTAATTCCGAAGAAGTTTTTTCACCACCACCAGAGCCAAATAAATCGTAAGTGCGATCGGGTAAATCTGGAGGGATAAAATAGCTCATATTTTCTACTATTCCCAAAACATTAACCCGCAGTTGCTCGAACATTTTTAAACCGCGACGAGCATCGATTAAAGATACTGTTTGTGGGGTAGTTACTATCACTGCACCAGCCATAGGTACAGCTTGTGCCATAGTTAATTGAGCGTCTCCAGTACCTGGAGGCATATCTACGATTAAATAATCTAATTCGCCCCAGTTTACTTGATAGAGGAATTGACGGATGATTCCATTGAGCATCGGCCCGCGCCAGACTACAGGTTGATCCGGATCGATCAGAAAGCCCATCGATACCATTTTTACCCCATAATTAAAGGCAGGTTCGAGAATTTGATTGCCAGTATTTTCCTGCACTTTTACTTCGGCATTTGCTAAACCTAACATGGTGGGAATGTTGGGGCCGTAAATATCTGCATCTAACAAACCAACTTTCGATCCTGCTAAAGCTAATGCTACAGCTACGTTAACTGCAACGGTGCTTTTACCAACTCCACCTTTACCGCTAGAAACAGCAACAATATTTTTAACTCCATCTATGCCCCGGCGATCGGGTAGGATTGATTTTTGCTGGGGTATTTCTGCATCGAGGTTAACTTCTACCTCCTCTACTCCAGGAAGTTGTTTGACGGCTTTTTGACAGTCTTCTACTATCAATTCTTTTAACGGACAAGCAGGAGTGGTTAACACTAAAGTAAAGCTTACCTTGGTGTTATCGATTACCACGTTGCGAATCATGTTCAAGTCCACTAAACTTTTTTGCAGTTCTGGATCTTGTACCGGTCGCAGAGCTTCTAAAACTGATTTAGTATCGAGCATTATTTCTTTACCTTCGGTTGCTCGTTGTCACGCGAGTTGTAACGTTAAACGATCTTCATCTTTAATAAATCTTAACGGCAGGGGTGTAACGATCGCTATTTATTTTTTTTAATATTTTTGAAAGGATTTTTTTAACAAAAAGAATTCTGCAACGAGCATCAATTAAACTGAATCCTATATTCTGTTTAGTTTGAGGGATTTTTTCTCTAATCGCGATCGCTCTTTAAAAATCTCTTTAAACTTAAAAATAAACTACTATTCGATCGCAATTAAAATAATCTTTGAAAAAAATTAAGTTTAAAAAACTTAATCAAAGATAGTTTGAATATAGAGGTAAATTAACTAAATATTGTAGTGTTTTTAATGCAAAATCGGGGTAAATAAAAAAGATGAGCAATTTAAAAACAGATCTAAAAATAACATCAACGCTAGTAAATCCACCAACTGACTCGAAAGCAAGAGTAAGTCAGTTTATGAAACAACTACAAGATGAAATCTGTAGCGGTTTAGAAGCACTAGATGGCGAGGGAAAATTTAAAGAGGATAGTTGGGAACGCCCTGAAGGTGGTGGAGGGCGATCGCGGGTCATCTTTGAGGGCAATTTATTAGAGCAAGGCGGAGTTAACTTTTCTGAAGTTTGGGGCGATAAATTACCTCCTTCAATCCTCAAACAACGCCCGGAAGCAGCAGGACATAGATTCTATGCTACTGGAACTTCGATGGTATTGCATCCAAGAAGCCCCTACGTTCCTACCGTACACCTAAATTATCGGTATTTTGAAGCGGGGCCGGTTTGGTGGTTTGGTGGCGGGGCGGATCTGACTCCTTACTATCCTTTTGCTGAAGATGCAAGTCATTTTCATAAAACTTTAAAACAAACTTGCGATCGCCACAACCCAGAATATTATCCAGTGTTTAAACGTTGGTGCGACGAATATTTTTACCTCAAACACCGTCAAGAAACTCGAGGTGTGGGGGGGTTATTTTTTGACTATCAAGATGGCACTACTAACCAGTTATATCGAGGTTTTAATCCAGCAGGAAAAGCAGCTAGTTACAGTCAAGAAGTTGGGGAAATAGAAGCTCGCAGTTGGGATAGTTTGTTTAATTTTATCAGCGATTGCGGCGGTTCTTTCTTGCCTGCTTATGCTCCGATAGTAGAAAGAAGAAGAGATATTAAATACGGCGATCGCGAACGCAATTTTCAATTATATCGACGCGGACGTTATGTAGAATTTAATTTAGTTTACGATCGCGGAACTATTTTCGGCCTGCAAACTAACGGACGTACCGAATCGATTTTAATGTCTTTACCCCCTTTAGTCAGGTGGGAATACGGTTATCAACCCGAACCTAACACCCCAGAAGCTGAATTATACGAGAGATTCCTCAAACCCCAAGACTGGGCTAACTGGGAAGGTCAATAAACATAGCAAACCTCCGTTTCAAAACGGAGGCTGGAACTCTCAATATTAAATTTCAAGGAATTGATTTGCTCTATTGCAAACCCAGCCAAGATAACAAACCTTGTCCGGTGAAGAATTCGATCGCTAAGGTTAAAATAAAGCCGATCATTGCTGCTCTACCGTTGAGTCTTTCTGCGTAGTCGTTAAAACCGAATTTGGGTTCTTCTATTTTGGGTACTTCTGTTGGTTGAGGTTCGCTCATGGATATATTTGTCTTAATTAATTTGCTTAATATGTTGTTACTTTTTATTGTAAGGGTTCTGAGTATAGAAAAAAGATCGATCGCAGAGGTAATTAAAACCACCTCTCGATCGATCCTGTAATTTCAGAAAAAAAAGAGTTTATTCGTCGTTACTATTAAGAGCAATTAACAGTCTCAAAATAAACACGAACAAGTTGATGTAAGTTAAATACATCGATAAAGCCGCAGATAAATACTGCTCGTCATTGTAAGTGCGGGGTAAAATATAAAAATCTACCACGGCAGCACCAGCAAAGATAAATACACCCAAACCAGAAATGCCAATTTCTAACCAGGTGGGAGTATAAACGCCAAACAAGGAGAAGATTAGCTGTAGCACCATTACGACTACTAAAGCGATTACTCCTAAACCAATAGTCGAAGTCAGTGCTAAACCATCTTTATCGGAAAGATTAGAGCCGATATTGCGGCCGACAATAAAAGCTATCCCGCAACCTAAAGCGGCAATACCGATGCCTCCGAAACCGACTCCAGGAGTTCCTAAAGCGACGAAAATCAAACCGCTGAGGGTATAGCCGGTAAGCAGGCTATAAACAGCCAATAAAGGTAAAGCTGTAGAGTTATTTCCTTGCTGGGCGATACTGCTAGCAATGAAAAATAGTATCAACTCGGCGATTCCTGCCACGATTAGAGTAGGCATGAATAGTTGAGGGCTATTTTGAATTACACCCAAGCCGCCATAAGTTCCTACTGCGGTTAAAACTAGTCCACCACCGAGATAAGGTAGTGCATTAGGAATTACGTTCGGCCCTAATAAGGCTTGTCCTTTTGCTTCTTGAATTGCTTGACGAAAGTTACTGGTGTTACTCATGAAATGATTATCTTAGTCGAGAAATAATTTAAAACACAATAGCTATTATTTATATTTTTACCGAAAACAAAAATAATTGCTTGCTATCTTGACCCAGAATAAATAGAAATTGTCAAGAGTAGAGATAAACATAATTTAAGTATCAAAAAGTTCGTCAACCCTTAGATTTCACCCAATTAAATACTACAGCGTATTTCTTACCCCCAAGCCTTTGTAACTCTTTGCCCGTATTCAATTGCTTTGATTTTAAAAGATTTTTTGAGGACGATCGCTCTAGTTTGGCGATCGCATTTTTTCCTTGTTTATACGTAGGACGAAAAAGTACCATTCAAATATATCAGTAAATCAACGATTGTATAGTAGTTTTATGCGACAGAGAATAATTTTTAGATTAACTAAATATTTTCGCGTCAGGGTAAGTATTTTTTATGACTAATACAAGTTACGGCTATCGTTCTATGGAACTTTTGATGCTTTACTCTCGCAATCGAGATATTGCAATCAGAAATAAACTTGTTAAATTAAATACCGGATTGGTTCGTCAAGTAGCTCATAGAATCAGCAAACAATGCGCCGAGCCGTACGAAGATTTAGAACAGTTAGGTTATATCGGTTTAATTAGGGCGATCGAACGTTTTCAGCCTTCTCAAGGTCGAGCATTTAGTTCTTTTGCTATTCCATACATTAGAGGAGAAATGCTCCATTATTTAAGGGATAAAGGCAGTACGATGAAAATTCCCCGTCGCTTGCAAGAAATGTACACTAAGGGTAAAAAATTCCGCAAAGAATTGATTGCCGATTTGGGTAGAATGCCTAAAGATATTGAAATTGCTGCTAAATTAGGTGTCTCAATTAAAGATTGGAACGAGTGTCAGTTAGCAGTGCAAAATCGCATGTTA
Organism: Prochloraceae cyanobacterium; assembly: GCA_030065265.1. Classification (GTDB taxonomy): domain Bacteria; phylum Cyanobacteriota; class Cyanobacteriia; order Cyanobacteriales; family JASJDA01; genus JASJDA01. Next base: position 1,239 of record JASJCW010000074.1, on the reverse strand, counting down.
TTGAGTTTGGATGCAATGGTAAACCAGGCGATCGATTGTTCGATCACTGTAGGCGATACTCTCGCAGATCCGACTTCTTTCGCCCAACAAAAATTACAAGAAGATCGCTTACAATTGCAAGGGGCAATGAATCAATTGGAATATAAGACTAAAACCGCGATCGAATTTGTCTTTTTACGCGATCTGCCTCGTAAAGAAGCGGCTAAACGGATCGGTATTAGTCCGATGACAGTCACCAGACATTTACAAAAAGGGATTGAAAAGTTAGGGGAATTATTAGAACCTCAAGCTGCCTAATTTTTACAGTGAAGACCCAAACTAGTTTCTAAACATATCAGATTGAAATCAATTGTCTTTCCAAGATTCAAAATTACTTATATTACATTTTCTAACGGAAATTAGCAGCCTAACCTATTTACTAGAGTTACAGTGCTATATTTTTAACAGCAGAACAAGGGGGTCGTCTGTCTATTTTTTCTCAAAACTCTTCAAATTCGCCAAAGCGATCCCTGAAATATAAGATTTCTCGTTAGTAAAGCACAAAAAAAGCGGTCTTAACTGTAGCTGGCAACAGACCGAAAACGGCTAAAAAAAACTTTTTTTGCAAAGTTAAGTTAAGCAGAAAAAAATAAATTTGACAAAGTCTATAAAATGTGGATTGGGAAAGAAAAAAATAAAATTCACTGTCACTCGGTCGAAATTTATAATTAAATTGATGGATATATTCAAGTAAAAGAATTGCAATCGCCTTGGGTGCGGTTCAGAATACTTCAGTTTCGATTACTTGGCATAACTGCGACGAGGAAGACAAGAAAATGTTTATTTTCCAACCTAAATTAAAGTTACTAGCCCTGGCTTTATCAGGAGGTTTGTTAGCTAGTTTGGGGGTACATAAAATAGTACGAAATAATGCGATCGAACGGGTTCATTTTCCTGTTTGTTGGCAAGCAAAAACAAGAAATTCAAACGAAATATCTTTTAAAGGCTTGCATTCGGTTGAGAACTTAATTGCCTACGGAGATATCTCTTTAAATGAAGGGCCAAAACTAAAAAATTCAGTTCCTGTAAATGTCAATCAAATCGCTTGTTCGCCTTTAGACAATAATTGTTACGGTATTATCGGTCATCGGTTAGTTAAATTAGATCCGCAATCGAACTGGGAAACTACTGCAATTCAAATCCCACCTGAACTACCCCAATTAAGCTGGCCGACTGGGATTACTTTCGATCCAGATAACA
>JASJCW010000073.1 GCA_030065265.1 Prochloraceae cyanobacterium | reverse complement strand
CGCAGAATTAAGCTAACAATCGGTCAACCAGAACCGAACAATCCTAATTTACTTCGTTATACTGCAACCTCTATAGATGGAAGACCAATTGCCACTTCAACAGGAGAAGTTAGCTCGATAACTGGAGATCTTGAAATCAGAGATGCAGCAACAGTTGGCTTAGCATTAGCAGCATTCGATCTCAATGCCGATGTTTGCGAAGAGCAAGAACTTTCTATTACTAAAACAGGCGATCGCGCTACCGCTACTCCTGGTGATATCGTGCTTTATCGGCTGGCAATTAATAACGGTACTGTCGGCGATATTAATAGTTTGCAAATCGTCGATATTTTACCCCATGGGTTTCACTTTAAACCGAGATCTATTCGAGCAAAAGTAGGCGATCTATCTCTCCCAATTACAGCTACTAAAGAAGGTAACAAGATCGTTCTAAATGTAGTAGGAAATATCCCTTCAAATGGGGTATTAAATATCGTTTACGGTGCAGAATTAACCCCCGATGCTTTGCGGGGAAATGGAATTAATTCCGCTAGTGTTACTGCCAATCGAGCTGCAACTAATCGACAAATTAATGCCGGGCCTGCCGATTATAAATTACGAGTTCGGGGCGGTATTATTTCCGATGGAGGAATTATTGTCGGGCGAGTTTTTGTCGATAAGAATTTTGACGGCGAACAACAAAAAGGAGAACCGGGAATTCCTAATGCTGTTATCTTTCTTGAAGATGGCAACCGCATTACTACCGATGAAAATGGTGTATTTTCAGTTAAAAATGTACTGCCAGGTTATCATACTGGAACTCTAGATTTAACCAGCATTCCTGGTTACAATTTAACCCCAAATCTTCGTTTTAAAGAACGCAACAGTAAATCGAGATTGGTACGTTTAGCACCATCGGGAATGGTACGGATGAATTTTGCTGTCAGCCCTACATCTACAGAGGAGGCTAATAATGAAGAATAAATTTTTAACCAAAACAAATTACGCTGGATTTTGCCTCCTAATCGTCGTTGCATTTTCGATCGAAACAATCTTTTGTCCTCTTGCTGCAAGAGGGCAAACAAAACCCAAGAAATCTAGCTCGAATCTTCTCGAAAAGTTACGCCAACATAATCTGGCACAAGCTGAATTTGACAGTAGGGAAATTCAAGTAGATTCTCCTCAAGAAATAGAAGCTGAAAATCAAAATACGATCGAAAATTTACCGGAGACAATTGAATTAAAACCTCCCAAAAAAAAAGTACCTTCTCCTGGAGATATTATTCCAGAAATAGAAATCATTGAGATTGATACTCCCCTCGATAAAGGAGTGAAATTCATCACTCCGACGGACAAAAATCTCATCGAACAAGGTTACAGTAATATTGTCATTCAATATCCAGCAGATGGAGATATCAAACTGGTAGTAAATGGCAAAGAAATTGACCCTTCTTTTATCGGTCGTACCGAACTAGATACGGAAACAGGTTTAGTAACTGAAACTTGGTACGGGGTTGCTTTTGAAAAAGGAGAAAATATCTTAACCGCTATTCCAACAATAGACGGAGAAACTCAGCCGGAAGTAACAATTAAAGTTACAGTTGCCGGCTTACCGACGGGCTTTAAAATTAAAACAGTAGAATCTAGCATTCCTGCTGATGGCAGATCCCTAACTACCATAGAAGGACAATTTTACGACAAAGAAGGCAATCCAGGTAGATACAATACTCTCGTTACGCTTTACTCCAGTGGGGGTAAATTCGTCAGCGAAGATGCTAAACCAGACTTACCCGGGTTTCAAGTCGAAGCCAGAGACGGTAAATTTACTGCTAAACTGCGATCTGATACTAAACCGCAATTAGTCAGAATTTCGGCTGAAGCTTTGGATATGGAAGCTTTTACCCAAACCAAATTTGGCACGACATTCAGATCCACTCCGTTAATCACCGGTTTTGCTGACTTGCGAATTGGTACTAAAGGAACTAATTATTACAGTAGTTTCCGCGATTTCCTGCTCAAAAATAGCAGCGACGAAACAGAAGTAGATTTTACTTCAGGTGCGTTTGCAACCGGAAATTTAGGTCAATGGACGTTTACTGCTGCATATCGCAGCGATCGCTCTTTAAATGAAGATGTCGATGGTGAAAATCGCTTATTTCGTTCTTATCAACCTTCAGAATTAGACTATCCTCTTTATGGAGATAGTTCTCAAAACGAAATAGTGGCCCCTTCGATCGATAGCTTTTACGTTCTTTTAGAGCGATCGTCTTTAATCGAAAATGCCAATACCGATTATATTAAGTGGGGCGATTACTCCACTAAAGAATTCGCCACTCGATCTCAAAGATATACCGCTTTTACTCGCCAACTACACGGTTTACAAGGTAATTACAATTTTGGTGATTTCCAAATAAGCGGATTTTTTGCCAACAATGTCGAAGGATTTCAACGGGATACGATCCTTCCCGACGGTACTAGCGGAACTTACTTCCTCTCGAGACGTTTAGTAGCAAGAGGTTCCGAAGATGTTTTCATCGAATCAGAAGAATTTTTACGTCAGGGTACGATCGTCGAAAGACGACGTTTAACTCGCATCGTTGATTATGATATTGACTACGATCGCGGAACGATTGTTTTCACCAATCCAGTTTTAAGGACGGATCTCGGCGAGAATGGAGAAACTTTAGTTCGTCGTATTGTCGTTACCTATCAATATAAAAGTCACGAAAATAGCGATACCGATATTTACGGTGGTAAACTAACCTACCACCTCAATAGAAGTTCAGAAAAACAGCGATCGCTTTCCGGTACCTACATCAGAGAAAATAAAGGCGATCGCGACTTTGAACTTTATGGTATCGATGCAATCTTCTCTTTTACTAAAAACAGTCGTGCGATTTTTGAATACGCGAGTTCTAACCATTCCTCAGCGATCGGCGAATTTACCGATGGAAGTGCTTATCGCATCGAGTTAGAAGGAAATATTCTCAAAGGAGTTAAAGGAAGGGTTCATTATCGCAGCACAGAAGAAGGATTTGCTAACAATGCTACTGCTAGCTTCGTTCCCGGTCAAACCAGATATGGAGCAGAAGTATTAGTCAAAGGATCTCCTTCAACTAATTTCCGACTCGATTACGATCGCGAAGAAAACTTCGGTATTGCACCCCGTCCTTTTACCGGACTGCAAGAGTTTTTATCCCCAACAGAAGATCCCATCTTAGGATCTGCTGTCGATAGCGATGTCAGCACTTTTAGCGCGGGAATAGAACAAAAAATCTCGATTGCCAAATTAAATATCGATTGGGTTTATAGAAATCGCACCGATCGCAAGACTAATATCGATACAACTTCCAATCAATTGCGATCGAAATTAAGCGTACCGATCGCCAAAAAAATTACTATTCGAGCATTAAATGAAACCACCCTTTCCTCAAAAACCGATACAGTTTTTGGCGATCGCACTTTACTTGGTTTAACTTGGGAAGTATTTCCGAAAATTAAAATCGGTTTAAACCAACAATGGTTTACTCGAGGTCAATTTGCTGGGGAATCTTTCACTAATTTTAGCGTTTCCGGCGATCGGGATTTGTGGACGAATGGTAATTTAGCCGCTCGTTATACCCTTTCTGGAGCGGTAGACGGAAAAATTATTGGTATCGGGACGATCGGCTTGAAACAAAAGCTCAATATCGCCGAAGGTTTGCGGATGGATTTCGCTTACGAACGCAGTTTTAACGCATTTGGCAACAATAATGTCGATCGACAGTTTTCCCAAGCTTTAGCCGTCGGTCAAAGTAACTCGGTTTTAGGGATAATTAACGGTAACATTTACGGTATCGGCATCGAATATCGAGATAAATCTGATTTTCAGGCTAGTGCCAAATTCGAGTATCGCGATAATGAAAAACGCAGCGATACTAATATCAATGCTAATATTGCCGGTAAAATAACCGAATCTTTTACTGCTTTAGCAACTTTCGATCGCTTTAGCGTTGCCAATCCTAATTTAAACCTCAACGCTAGCACCAAATTAAGAGCTGGTTTAGCCTATCGCAATCCTCACAGCGACAAGTTTAATGCTTTATTGCGTTACGAATACCGTCAAAATCCCTCTACAATTCCCGACACTATTTTATTCGGTAGCGGTACGGGAAGTGAAGACCACGTTTTTGCCACCGAAGCAATTTATGCACCTCATTGGCGATGGGAATTTTACGGTAAAGTAGCTTTAAAAGATACTACTACTTTCTTGGCTGAAGATTTTACCCACCACAGCACGATCGCTTTAGGTCAACTGCGCGCCACTTATCGCTTTGCTTATCAATGGGATATCTCTGGAGAAGGACGTTTTATCTCCCAACCCAGTGCTAACTATCATGAAAATGGGTTTTCTATCGAATTAGGTTTCTATCCTGTTTCCGATCTGCGTTTTTCTGCTGGATATGCTTTTGGCGATGCTAACGATCGCGACTTCACTGGTTATCGTTCTCAAAGCGGCCCTTATTTTGGCGCGACTCTCAAACTTAACGGCATTTTTGATGCCTTCGGACAGCCTAAGTTTACGCCAACCAAACCAGAAGCCAGAGAAATACTTAAAAATGCGCCAAACGACTCCGAAATAATCGAAGATTCTAATTCAGCAGATCCAGAACTAGAGAATGATGAAGATAATCAATAGTCTTAATTGTCACAAATTTCCTGTCAAAGATTCTTAAATTAGAATCTCAATCCTTAACTCAGGAGAGACTGTTAATTTTTGAATTTAATTGTCGAACAAAAGTTTGCACCTCTCCAATCTTGCTAGTTAAGCTTGATTGATTTTTAAGAGTAAGTTTGCTTTTTTTGTTGTTAGTTCTATTTTTATTTTGACCCAATTAAATCGATTAAGTTGTTTGCTATAAACAAAAATAGTAGTAGTGATTTAAACAATTTTTGAAAAGCGATCTAGATCCGGCTAAAAAGGTAAATCGATCTAGGTTATAACTGAGAAGCCCCTATTACTGAAGTTCCCAAAACCTCTGCGAAGAAGGTCATCAGGACGGAGGTATTTTGTTGTTTTTGAAACTTGGTATTATTTGCCAACAAGTAACAAAATTGTAACAAAATAACCAAAAAAGAATGACAGATCGGGTCTTGAAGCTTGCTGCGGATATCTAAATAATTGGCTAATATACTACAATCTAGTTGGTATCAAATCTAACCCCTTTTTCGCTTACCAGTCATCTGGATCGATCTTGACAAGCAAAGCAAAAAAAACCAAAAAAATAAGAAACCTAAAATTTTTCGAGAGAAAATCTTAAAGAAAGTAGTAAAATATTAAGTGAATTATCTTAGGTTAAAGATATTTCTTATTTTAGAACGATATCGAATTAAATAATTCAATTTTTTAAAATCAATTTTAAACTTGAAATGATTAAACAATCGGTTAGTTTATTAATCGCAGGTATTACGATCGGCCAAACAACAGTTGCTTTAGCCCTTGGTAAGTACAAACCACCACGAGATAATAAACCTGCAACCGGATACACTAGATCGACAGGTTCTCGAGGCGAATGTCGGCAGAATACCACTATCCCCCTCACCTTACTAGCCCCCTACACCCATGTCGGACAGACTACATCAACTCATCCCTTTCTAGCTTGGTACGTACCTCAAGGTCATTCGATCCCAATTCAGCTATCAATTTACCAAAAAGAAGCAAATAAAAGACCTTTAGTAGTTTACCAAGAAGAATTACAAGGCTCTCAAGGTATCATGCAAGCATCGATTCCAGCAGATCGACCCGGCCTCCAAGCCGGACAAAGATACATCTGGGAAGTAGCAGCGATCTGCAATCGGGATCGGCCCTCAACTCACATTGTCGCTAGCGCAGAAATAGACGTTATTTCTAAGCCAAAGGGCGATCGCTCCACTCTTTGGTACGATGTCTTAAAATCGAGTTTGAACGGTAACTTAGAACAAGGACAGTTAACCAGAGAATCTTTAGATCTCCTGACTCAGTTAGCTGAATTAGAAAAACAAGCAGGAACTAAAGGCATCAAACAGGGCGATCGCTTGATGCATATTGTCTTAAGTGGCAGCCATCGAGTTAAGCATAAATAGTATTTTATTTAACTTGTTTATTTACCCGCTCGAAGCAAAAAAAACTAGCCCGCATTAACGGACTAGAAAAATCAAAACAATAATTCAAATCTAATTTTATATAAAAATTATTTTTAATGATGGTGGCTTTTATAATCGCATTTTTTTTGCCAACATTTTTCTAACAGCTCGAGTTTATATAAGTACCAAAATCGTTTTGGAATCCAAATAGATTGAGAGTTACGATCTAAAATTGGTTGGTTTAGATATTGCCAAACAGCAACCCAAAAATGTCTAAATTTCCCTGTCATTCCTGCAAATTCTCCTCAATACAAGGTTTTTCTGGTTAACCTCTTTCTGTTTATACTCTTTAAAACTCGAGTCGCACCTAATCTAAATTTGCCAGATTTTCAAATAAATTTCCTTAGTTAAAAATGCTGAAAATTTTTACTTATTTTCTATAATTCAGTATATTTACTGAAATAAATTTAAGAGTTAGTAGAGTAATTACTTCCGAAGATTACTGGAGTTTTTCTTTAGTAAGACATGGATAGTAATTTGACCTCACAAATTGGCAATTGACGCACCCAATTGAGACAAATTTACTTGCATTTTTTCAACTAATATCAATTTCCTAAAATAATGCTACAGATCGATTTTCCAAATCTATTGCCTGTCTTGCCTCTTGCCTCTTGTCGCCGAAGTGTAGCAACGTGAAACAGAATTGGTATAAGCGATCTTGCGAAGCTAAATTGTCACTTAATTAGTTTAATTTGCTTGAAATGGACGAACGAATAAATTAAAAACTTTAAACGATCCCAAGTTTAGTGATTTTTAAAAGTTTGAATTTTGCTTTAAAATCTTTATTCCTCGAATTTACTTCGTTAAATTAGATGATTGTAACGGTCTTAATTTCGGGATTTGTCAGCATGAAAAATCAGACTTAGAAACTTAATAAAATTCACAATTGGCAAAAAAGTATGAAAAAGTATAGTTTGGTATGAAAAAAAGTATTTTACATTGACAAATAAGATAAAAAATACTAAGTAATTATTTAAAATAACATCTAGATTTTGACTTGAAAATTAACTTAAGAAGATCTTGCAAATTTAAGAATAGTCAAGAGAAAATGTCTAAAATAAGTTCAATAACTTTAGAAAATAGGAATTATGTAAAAAATAAATATGCCGAGGGAAAATATTTTACAAGCTTAGATAACGTTGAATGGGCGAGGGTCTAAAGTTGTTTACCCCTAGATTGTTTTTACTATCAAGTTGAATTGCTGTTTGATTTTGACAGTGCGATCGCCCAGATTTTAAAAAAATCTCAGCTCGATACCTCTCCTACTTAAGCCTCCAATCTACGAATAGTTTGTTTGAGAAATGGCACAAAGAAAGCCCTCAGAAATATTTTGCTGAAGTTTCTCCTTAAAGTGACAATTATGGTTAAATCGATTTTAAGAAAAATGCTCAAAAACTATGGTGCAAACAGTTTAAGAACTATCCTAATTGTTACTTTTATTTCACAAATTATTGCAGTAGTTGGTTTAACAAGCTACCTTTCTTATCGGAACAGTCAGAAAGCAGTTAATGAAGTGGTTACTCAGTTGCGTAATGAAATAACTGCGCGGATTGTCGAACATCTCGATACTCACTTAGCAATTCCTCACTTAATCAATCAGGCTAATGGGGATCGTTTGAATCTAGGTCTCTTGGAGGTCGAAGATTCTGCTTTGTGGGAAAAACAATTCTGGAGACAGATACAACTATACGATTCGATCGGTTACATTCAAATAGCCGACGAACGAGGGGAATTTATCGGGGTGCAAAGGCGCGCCAATGGCAGCCTGGCTTATCAGGTAACTGAATTTACAGGTAAGATGCAAACCTATTTAATAGACGATCGCGGCAATCGAGGAAAACGTTTGAACAATGCAAAAAACTTTGACCCTCGAATCAGACCCTGGTACGTACCCTGTGCAGAAACAGGTCAAATTAAGTGGAGTGAAATTTACACTTGGGTCAGTCCCCCCACTCTAGCAATTACTCTTTGTCAACCTTTCTATAACGAAGCAAAAATTTTTCAAGGAGTATTTGCCGCTGATTTTACCGCCGCTCAACTCGGAGAATTCTTAAAGAGTTTGACAATCGGCAAAACCGGAAAAGCTTTCATCATCGAACGCTCTGGAGTATTAGTCGCAACTTCAACCGAAGAATCCCCCTTTACCGTTTCCGATCGCAAGTCTAGAAAATCTCAACGTCTCAATGTCTTAGATAGCGAAGAATTAATCGTTAAAACCACTGCAGAGTATTTAAAACAACATTTTCGCGACTATATCAACATCAATAAAAGCGATCGACTCGAGTTTGAATACAAAGGTCAGCGGCAATTTTTAGAAGTAGTGCCATATCAGGATGAGTGGGGTTTAGATTGGATAATCGTTTTACTCCTTCCCGAATCGGACTTTATGGAGACAATTAATGCCAACACCCGCGTGACAATTTTCTTGTCTGCGATCGCCTTGTTTCTTTCGGTAATCGCAGCAATTCTGATTTCGCGCTTCCTCGCATTGCCAATCGAGAGTTTAAGCGCGTCAGTCAGTGCTATAGCCGTCGGAGAATGGGATTCAAAACTAAAAATTCAAGGCACAAAAGAACTAACGCGATTAGCCTATTCTTTTAATGAAATGACCACTCAACTGCAAAATTCATTTGCTACTCTCAAAAAGCAAAATGCGCGAATGAAGAGTTTAAATGATTCTTTAAAGCAGTTAGATCGACTTAAAGATGAATTTTTAGCAAATACTTCCCACGAATTAAGAACTCCCCTGAATGGCATTATCGGCATTGCAGAATCTTTATTAGATGGTATTTCAGGACAATTGCCAGTTGCTGCGCGATCGAACTTAATTACGATTGTCAATAGCGGCCGGCGTTTAAATAATTTAGTTAACGATATTCTCGATTTTTCTAAACTTAAATATCACGACATTCAACTGCAAATTCAATCGATTGGCGTTAAAGAATGTGCTGAAATTGTTATTAGTTCTTGTCAGACATTAGTTAATAATAAAAATTTAAAATTAATCGATAACTTACCAAAGAATTTACCAGCAGTTTTAGCTGACGAAGATCGCTTGCAACAAATCCTTTATAATTTAATCGGTAATGCGATTAAGTTTACCGAATCTGGCAAAATAGAAATTACAGCCTCGGTTCAAAATAATTATCTTGCCATTTCAGTAACTGATACTGGCATTGGTATTGAAGCAAGTAAACAAAAAACCATTTTTGAATCTTTTGCTCAAGCTGATGGCACTACTGCCAGAATTTATGGAGGAACTGGATTAGGATTAGCTATTACTAAAAAGTTAGTCGAACTGCACGGCGGTCAAATTTCTGTTAATTCCAAACTTGGCTGTGGTTCTTCATTTACTTTTACTTTGCCTTTATCAAATTCAAATTCTCAAGCAAGACAATATACTCCTGTTTTTAATCGAAATCTTTCTTTATTAATCGAAGAAAATTTAGCGTGGAAAAATGAACTTTTACCAATAGAAATCAATCCAGAAAAAAGCCTCTCAACAAACAACAATTCCAATTCTACTTGGCATATTTTAATTGTTGATGACGATCCCGTTAATCGCCAAGTTCTCTACAATTTTCTTAGATTGCAAAATTATCGAATTAGCTCTGCTTCATCGGGTGCTGAAGCTTTAAAAAAATTAAAAAATAATCCACTTCCAGATCTAATTTTATTAGATGTGATGATGCCAAAAATGACCGGACTAGAAGTTAGTAAAATAATTCGTCAAGATTGGCCGATCGATAGTTTACCAATTCTCTTTATTTCTGCTAAAAACAGGATGAGCGATCGCTTAGTTGGTTTAGAAGTGCTTGCGAATGACTATTTAACTAAACCTGTTGCTAAAAACGAGCTGCTAGCGAGAATTAAAACCCATCTTAATTTACTTCAAGAAACCAGATCTCGTCAAAAAGCAGAAGCAAATCTTCAAGAAATTAATCGTACTTTAGCTCAAAAAATTGCCGAGCGAACTCAAGAGCTTTCTCAAACGGTGAAACTTCTGCAAGTAACTCAAGAAAAACTTCTCTTTGAAAACTCTCTTTTAAAAGACAGCCAAGATTCGATCTATCAATATCAAATTGGTGGCACTTTGCCAATTGATTCCCCCACTTATGTAGTTAGAAAAGCCGATCGACTCCTTTATAAAGCTCTCAAACAAGATAGATTTTGCTGCATTTTTAACTCTCGTCAAATGGGAAAATCTAGCTTGCGCGTCAAAATGATGAGTCAACTTCAATCGGAAGGATTTACTTGCGTTGCAATCGATCTAACGACGATCGGTAATAAAAATATTACTATTGAAAAATGGTATGCAAGTTTTATTTATAAACTAGCTAGTAATTTAGAACTTTTAAATGAATTTGATTTTCGTTCTTGGTGGTCAGATCTAGATTTTCTCTCTCCAGTCGAAAAATTAAGATTATTTATCGAGTCAATTATACTCGAACAAATTTCTAACAAAATTGTTATCTTTATCGATGAGATTGATAGCGTTCTTGGTTTAGATTTTGCAATGAACGATTTTTTTGCTCTGATTCGTTCTTGCTATAATTCTCGCGCTGACTCTCCTCAATATCTCCGTCTCAATTTTGTTTTAATTGGGGTTGCTACCCCTTATAAATTAATTCAAGACCGCAATCTTACTCCTTTTAATATTGGCATATCGATTCCTCTTTCTGGATTTCAATTACATGAAGTTACTCCTCTATTAATGGGATTTTCAAAGATACATGGAAACCCTCGAGCTTTAGTTAAAAATGTTTTATTCTGGACTGGAGGTCAACCTTTTTTAACTCAAAAAATTTGTCATTTAATTCTTGCTTCTAATTCTGTTATTATTCCAGGTCAAGAAAGTGAATTTGTGGCTCAATTGGTGCAAACAAAAGTGATTAATAATTGGCGATTAAACGACGATCCAGAACATTTAAAAACTATTGCTAATCGCTTGCTGCAAAATCAAGATTCCGATCCTGAATTACTAAAATTATATCGGCAAATTTTAAACCACAAAGCAATTCCTTTCAACGATACTCCAGCCATACAAGAGTTACTTTTATCTGGTTTAGTCTGCGTTCAAAAAGGAAAAATTAAAATCTTTAATCCGATCTATGAAGCTATTTTTAATGCTCACTGGATCGAACAAAATTTGAATTAACATTATCTATGATTTAGTCCTGGTAATATCTATAGTAATTTGACCGGCAAAATCGGGAATTGGTGGAGCTGGTTTAGAAAGTTTGACTCGCACTTTTTCAACTAAGTCGAGTTTTAAAATTTCCTCTGCGATCGCCCCTGTCAGTCTTTCTACCAGATCGTATTTAGAGTCAGCAATCTTTTCTTTGACAATAGCGATCGCGCTGCGATAATCTAAAGTGTCCTCGATGCGATCGCTTTGAGAAGCAGGTTTTAAATCAAGCCATAAAGTTAAATTCACTTCAAACCACTGTCCGAGAACTTTTTCTTCGGGTAAAAATCCGGTATATCCGTAACAGCGAATTTGATTAATCTCAATAGAATCCATAACTTATACCATTTATCAAAAGTAACAAGAAACTTAGTCCAGGCAAAAAGTCAAAAGTCAAAAACAACAGGTGATTTGGGGATTAATCGTAATACAAAATAAATTTGTTAAGTATCTAGATATTTTCGCAAATTGGTATTAGAAAAGAACGAATAAAAGATTTTTGCTGGCGAAGTTGTTGTTTAGAGATCTCGGTGAGTGAAAGATTTGCCATTCTCACCGGTATAGTTGGCAGCGATATGGTCGACTCCGGTAACTTGATACTTGTAAGTAATCAATCCTTCTAAACCTACCGGCCCGCGAGGCGGCATTTTTTGGGTGCTTATACCTACTTCAGCCCCGAAACCATAGCGAAAACCATCAGAAAAGCGAGTCGAACAATTGTGAAAAACATTAGCTGCATCGACGCGATCGAGAAAATTAGCCGCAGCATCATCGTTTTCGGTGACGATCGCATCGGTATGTTTCGATCCGTACTGATTAATATGGGCGATCGCCAGATCCAAAGATTCGACCACTTTAACCGCTAGAATTAAATCGTTATATTCGGTACTCCAATCGCTTTCGGTTGCTTCACTAACTGCAATTAACTCTCTAGCTGCTCGATCTGCGCGCAGTTCTACCCCTTCTTTTGCCAATCTTGCGGCTATTTTCGGTAAAAATTCAGCAGCGATATCTTGATGGACTAAAAGAGTTTCGATCGCGTTGCAAGCTGCGGGATATTGAACTTTAGCATCTACAGTAATTTTAATAGCTTTATCGATTGTGGCTCTGCGATCGATATAGAGGTGACAAATGCCATCAGCGTGGCCTAAAACGGGAATGCGGGTGTTTTCTTGAACGTAGCGCACGAAAGCATTAGAACCCCGAGGGACGATTAAATCGACGTATTCATCGAGTGCGAGGAGAGCTTTTATTTCCGCTCTGGTAGTCAGTAATTGCACTGCTTGAGGAGAGACTTGACTCTTACTGAGTCCGCGATGAATTGCTTTGATTAGGGCCAGACAGGTATTAATCGCTTCAGATCCGCCTTTGAGGATAACGCCGTTACCGGACTTAATCCCTAGGGTGGCGATTTGAATTAAAGCATCGGGACGAGCTTCAAAAATTGCCCCGATTACCCCAACCGGACAAGTAATCCGCTTGAGAATTAAACCTTCATCTAATTCGCGATGAATTTGGATCGCACCTACGGGATCTTTTAATTCAGCGACGTTTCGCACTCCGGCGATCGCCCCTGTCAGTTTAGTTTCGCTTAATTTTAGACGAGCCAACAGGGGTTTAGGGATATTATTGGTTATTGCCGCTTCGCAATCGACTTGATTGGCTGCGAGTATTTCCGGTGCTGACTTTTCTAATTCTGCGGCGATCGCTTCTGTTGCTTCGTTTTTTGCTGCGGTGGAGAGTAGAGCGAGCTGACGAGCTGCAATTTGGGTTTGGCGAGCGATTTCTTCGAGGGAAATTGCTGTTTGCGAAGCGATTTTAACCATAGCGAGGCACTCAAGATTGGCAACGGATTTAGATCCGAACTGATGTAAATTTTAGCAGACAGCGCACATTTTCCAGCAGACTTTTAAGCTAAATTCAAAACTAGGACAGCAAGAGCTGCTTGTCCCTTCTGTCCTAATCTTTGCTGCTATTTTTTCTCGTCTTTGTCTGATTCTTTAGGTTTAGTTAATGTTTCCCAAGCAACCTTAGCAGTTTCGCTGAGGCGATCGCCGAAATCTTGGACTTTTTTGGTGAGGGAGTCCCAATTTTTTTCTGCTTCGTCTTGAATGTGCTTGAAAGATTCTTCGACTTGTTCTGGTTTGAATTCTAACTTTTCGATTTCAGCGCGCAAACCGCGAACTGTTTCGAGATATTTTTCGAGAGTAAACTCACCAGCTTTTTGAGTTTCAGAACTAGCTTTAGTTCTAATTGCCTCAATTAGGGCCATAGTTTCTTTTCTGACTTTGCCAGATTCTTCAAGATTATCTTGTTCGACGATCGCCTTTTCTTCGGCGTTAGTTTCAACGATCGCACTTTCTTTGGGAATATTGGGGTCGTTTGTCATTTTTTTGCTATCCTTTCTTAAAACCGAATATTTTAGAGTCTCATTAGAGAATCTCTTATATCTTAATCGGGAAAATTAACAAGATTCATTCAATAATTTTTAACAAAAAATCTAATTTTTTAATTAAACGGAAACGCGGAAATTTCCATTCCCGCGCTAAAAGTTTTTGGCTAAAAAGAGGGTGAATAAATTTTTAACCAATTTTATATTTTTCTGAAACTAACAGAAACTCTATTCAAAAGAGTATAAAAGCATATTTTAGTTAATCGTGTCATCGATCGTACTGATTGGCTGTTAGCTTTTGCTTCGCTACTAACGGCCGTGCTAATGGATGACTTGTGTCGTGCCACCCCCCTGATACCCTGTCAATAAGCTGCGAAATATACTTAACATTAATAACGTCTACCAGCGAAGTTACCGTTGGATTGGTTGCTACCACCTCCACCGAAAGATTTGCGATTATTTTCACGAGGTCTGGCTTTATTAACTTTCATGTTGCGACCCATCCAGGTAGCACCATCTAAAGTTTCAATTGCCGAATCTTCTTCTTCTTCGGTAGACATTTCTACGAAGCCAAAACCGCGCATCCGGCCAGTCTCGCGATCGACTGGTAAATAAACCCGTTTAACGCTTCCGTATTCAGCGAAGACGCTAGTTAAGTCTTCTTCTGTTACTTCGTATGATAAATTACCGACATAAATAGACATGCACTGTCTCCAAAATCAAAACTTCGCAGAGACTTAGATTTCGGGTACAAGCCTGCCGATGTGTCTTGGACAAAACCTTTGAACATTTCTAACAAACGATGCTACCGAACCTACTCTCTTTGAATTAGGCTAACACACGATTGAGTTTTCAAGTAATGCCTAAAAAACTGTTACAAAATGTCACATTATCCTAGAATGATGCAGATAACTAAGGAAAAAATCAGACGAGCTTTACTAGACGATCGATTCGGACTAATTAAGATAACTTAGATTTTAAGCTTTTCTTTTTTATCCTTATCAAAAACAGCAATAAATCGATCGCAAATCTAAAATTTAAGCGAGTAAAATACCTTGAGCGAACATAATAATTCACCACAAAATACATCTCGAGCGGAGTTACGTCAACTAGTTTGCAACCAATTGCAAACCTTGCTCGAAGCCCAAAATTTAGAGGGAGCAAAAGCGTTGTTATCCCCAGTACAGCCAGTAGATATTGCCGAGGCGATCGAAGGTTTACCGGAATCGATGCAAGCGATTGCTTTTCGTTTGCTCCCCAAATCAGAAGCGATCGTGGTTTACGAGTATTTAGATTCGGCCGTTCAACAATCTTTAATTCAAGAGTTTAAACGTCAAGAAGTGATCGATATTGTCGATAAAATGTCGCCTGACGATCGCGCTAAATTGTTCGATGAATTACCTGCTAAAGTGGTTCGTCGCTTGCTCGAACAACTCAGCCCCAAAGAAAGGCAAGCTACCGCGCTGTTATTGGGTTACGGTGAAGATACGGCCGGGCGAATTATGACCCCGGAATATATTTCCCTTAAAGAAACTTTAACTATTTCTGAAGCGATCGAGCGAATTCGCAATTTAGCTAATGCCAGCGAAGTAATTTATTATGTTTACGTCACCGGAGAGCAAAGACGTTTGAGCGGAATTGTTTCTTTGCGCTCTTTAGTAATCGCTTCGGTCGATCGAACCCTCAGCGAAATTATGACGAGGGATTTAGTTTGGGTCGATACGAATACCGATCAAGAAGAGGTTGCCAAATTAATTAGCCGCTACGATCTGCTCGCCATTCCAGTGGTCGATCGCGAACAGCGTTTAGTCGGGGTGGTTACCGTAGATGATGTGATTGATATCCTCGAAAAAGAAGCAACTGAAGACATTTATGCTTTGGGTGCAGTCAGTTCCGATGGGGATAATTATTTTCAAAGCTCTCTATTTACCGTAGCTCGCAGAAGAGTTATTTGGTTGTTTGTTTTACTAATTACTAATACCGTTACTGGGGGTATTATTAGCTCCCAACAAGAACTTTTAGAAAAAGTAGTTTCTTTAACTATCTTTATCCCCCTACTTACGGGAACAGGGGGTAATGTTGGCTCTCAAACTTCTACCGTTGTCATTCGCGGTTTAAACACCGATGAAATTAAGGATTTAAGTCCCGGACAAGTTATCTTCCGCGAAGCTCTCGCTGGCGCACTTTTAGGCACGATTTTAGGGGTGGTAGCAACTGTTTGGGCCTTTTGGTTGCTAGAGTGGGATTTGTACGTTGCTACTTGCGTGGGGATGAGTTTGCTGGCTATTTCTACCTTAGCAGCCACTGCTGGGAGTGCTTTGCCCTATTTTTTCCGTCTTTTGGGTTTAGATCCGGCTTTTATGTCTTCTCCGTTTATTTCGACTTCTGTCGATGTGTTGGGCGTGCTAATTTATTTTAATTTGGCAAAAATCATTCTCCAAGATCGCTTGTAAACTTTTTGTCAGTATTTTTACGAACCGAGCGCGGCGATCGAGCAATCGTCTTTTGGTTCTGTAAAGAAAAATATAGCTTCGTTTTTTTAGCAAAACCAATATATATAATGAAAGTGTCTCGAGATGAAACAAAGAAATACTCTCTAAAACTTTAAATAACAATAATTTTCAAGCTAAAAAGTAGGGGGTCTAATGGGAATAATTAAATGGTTACAAGAATTAATTAATAATATCTGGGAAGGAGTATTAAGAATTTTTGCTCCAGATCGCGATGACTATCCGAAAACTGGCGTGCAGCCTTTTACAGGCGAACCGGCAGAAGAAGAAAATAACTCCATTTAAACTAAATTTATTTTGCTTTTTAGCAGCGATTTACCCGAATTTTTTGCCTCAGAGTATCGAGAATTAACAGCCTGAATTTACAATAAAGCTTTCTTAGTTTCTAAACTGCTATCGATTGGCTTAAAGAATTATAACAACTACAAGCAAGATTATTTCAATTCTATATTCTTGCCGATAGTTGTTTTATTTTGAGAAATAATTGCAGCCAACTCCTTAAAATATAATCGGAGCGAAACCCGATCGCAATCTTATAAGATGAAAATAGTTATTCTTACTCTCGGCAGTCACTGTTACACCGGCGTTCCCCGGTCAAGGAGACGTGCAACCTTTTGTTGCTTTAGGTGCGGGCTTAAAAAAAATCGGTCACGAAATTACTATTTGCACTAGTTATAGTTTTAAACGATTTATAACAGAAAAAGGCTTAAACTACGGCTACATGAACGATGATTATATAAAATTTATCGGTAGCGAAAAAGCCAAAAAAACGATCTTATCTACGACTAATATTGTAGCTTGGTTGCAAAAAGCGATCGAATTATCTTCTCAGATAAAACCGTTAATGAATCGAGCTTTAACAGAACAATGGCTGGCAGCTAAAGATGCTGAATTGATTCTTTATTGCTAAGCTTTATATTAACTAGTTGCAAATTTTAATCTGTTTCTCATTTTTTTAACTGTTTTTTGAAACGCAATTTAAGCGATCTTTTGCTTGGTTATTGGGACTTTGGTGCGATTTGAAATCTCAATCTCTTCAATTCACATTTTCAGGATGTAACGAGATTTTTGCTAAAACTATTTATCAATTTAACTTTAGATTTAATTAATAATTAAGCTATTTTTTTTGTAATTAAAATAAATAAAAATAAAAACTAAACTGTTACTTTTGCTACGAAACAATACTTCAAGACTCGTTACCTTGTAAATAATAAACAGCTAGGTTAGATTGGGCTTTTTTTAAAATCTTAGAAGCAAGCAATATAAATTACTCAAACTAATCTCTTGTATAAGATCGTTTAAAGTAGTAAACTCGAAATCCAACGGGAGAGAATTAAGATCGTTCGTAACTGTAAAAATGCTTTTTTCTCAACAAAATCTGAAAATAGGAAATTTTCAACAAAAAGAGCAATAAAACAATAAATTATCTCAACGTGTCGCAAGAGGAATTTCTGCAAAAGGATAGCAAATTATTCAGTTGAAATAGTTTAAATCTCAATTCTTAAAAGTATTAAGTCATACACAAACAACCGAATCTGAAGAGGTAAAAATGGTAGTAGCAGTCAAAAAAAGTCAAAAACGCTTAACAATACAAGCACTAGAAATAGCTCCAGATACTCAAGCAATCAGATCTTTAGATTGGGATCGCGATCGCTTTGATATTGAGTTTGCCCTTGAAAATGGAACGACTTACAACTCCTATTTAATTAGAGGAGAAAAAACAGCATTAGTAGATACATCTCACGGTAAATTTCATGATTTATATCTAGAAAAGCTGCAAGATATAATCGATCCCAAAGAAATAGATTATTTGATTGTCAGCCACACCGAGCCAGACCACAGCGGCTTAGTTAAAGACGTAATTGAATTAGCTCCGAACGTAACAGTATTTGCCTCAAAAATGGCAATAATGTTCTTAGAAAATCAGGTTCATCGCCCCTTTAAACGACAAATCGTCAAACAAGGACACGAATTAGATTTAGGCAAAGGTCACTTAATTCAATTCGTCAGCGCGCCAAACTTACACTGGCCCGATACAATTTTCAGTTACGATAGCGGCACTCATACTTTATTTAGTTGCGATGCATTCGGAATGCATTACTGTTCCGATAACGTCTTCGACGAAAACTTAAGCTTAATAGACGGAGAATATAAAGTTTACTACGATTGTTTGATGGCTCCGAACGCGCGATCGGTTAGAGCTGCTCTCAAAAGAATGGATAATTTAGGGCACATCAGCACGATAGCTAACGGACACGGGCCCGTATTGCGCTGTAACCTCAAAGAATTAGTCGGACGCTACCGCAAATGGAGTAACAACACCGAGACTAGAGCTGAGAAAGTAGTTGCTGTTTTTTACGCATCTAATTACGGACACGCCGATCGCCTCACCCACGCAATTCTCAAAGGTTTAGGCAAAACAGAAATTGCTGTTGAAGCCCTCGATCTCAAAAATGCCGATCCTCAAGAAGTTCATAAACTAGTTAGCAGCGCAAGCGGGATCATTATCGGTATGCCTCCGGCACAAGATGTAGTTTCGATGGCTGCGATCAGCACGATCCTCGGTGCTGCCAAACCAAAACAATACTTTGGACTGTTCGAGTCTGGAGGCGAAAATGAAGACACGATCGACACTCTTTTCGCACAATTTAAAAATTTAGGACTGACAAAAGCCTTTTTCCCGCTTCGCATTGAAGACACCCCCGGCGAAGCTACTTACCAGCTTTACGAAGAAGCCGGTACGGATATGGGGCAATTACTCAATCGCGATCGCAACATTAAAGAAATCAAAGCGATTAACCCCAAACTAGAAAAAGCCCTCGGTAGAATTAGCAGCGGCTTGTATATTATTACCGCCACCAAAGGAGAAGTCAAAAGCGGTATGTTAGCCTCGTGGGTAGCTAAAGCCAGCCGCACCCCGTTAGGAATTACCGTAGCTGTTGCCAAAGATCGGGCGATCGAATCCTTAATGCAAGTCGGCGATACTTTTGTCCTTAACGTTCTAGAAGAAGACAACTATCAGCCTCTGATGAAACACTTCCTCAAACGTTTTCCCCCCGGTGCCGATCGCTTTGCCGAAATTAAAACTCAAACCGCCAGTAACGGATCTCCAATTCTCACCGACTCCCTAGCATACATCGAATGTCAAGTTAAAAGCAGAATGGAATGTCACGATCACTGGGTAGTTTACGCCACAGTCGAAACCGGAAGAGTTTCTAAACCCAACGCACTAACAGCAGTTCACCACCGCAAAGTAGGCAACCACTATTAAAGCATCAAAAACAGGGAGAGCGCGGGCAGAAAAAAGACTTTACTTGTTCGATCGATTTGAAATGAGTGAGTGAGTTTCAAACTTAAAAACCCACTACTCCCTTGTTTTGTTAGTTGTGAATTGCTTATTTGCCACTTTTGCCTTTTTTCTCGTTACTCAAAAAATATGCCACAATTAAAACCAAACGACGTTCAAATACTTTCGATCGGATCTGATACTACAGTAATTAGATCTAGAACCTGGAACAGACACAAATTTGAGATCGAATATGCCTTGCAAAGAGGAACTACTGCCAATTCCTATTTAATTGAAGCAGATAAAATAGCCCTGTTCGATCCTCCAGGAGAATCATTTACAGAAATATTCATCGCCAAATTAAAAGAATTAATCGATCCCACCACGATCGACTATATAATTCTCGGTCACGTCAACCACAACCGCAGCGTAACCCTCAAAGCACTACTGGAAATAGCACCTCAAATTACCTTTGTTTGCTCCGATATTGGTGCTCAGATTCTGCAAGGATTGATTAAAGATCGCCAATTAAAGATCGAAATAATTCGCGACGGCGATATTTTAGATTTAGGCAAAGGCCATCAATTACAATTTATTCCTGCAGCTAATCCTCGCTGGCCCGATCTCGTTGCTACCTACGATCCAGCTTCTTACATTCTCTTTACCGACAAACTATTCGGGGCCCATTTATGTCACGATTATGTTTTAGATGAAGGTTGGACGACAGTCGATGAAGATCGTCGCTACTATTTCGATGCGATTATGGCACCTAATGCCGAACAAGTCGAACAAGCATTAGATCGATTGCAAGAATTTAAAATTAAACTCTACGCAACCGGACACGGCCCTTTAGTATTCTATTCTTTAATTCCCCTAACTGATTCCTATCGTCAGTGGTGCGAGAAACAAAAAGCCAGAGAAATTAAAGTAGCTTTAATATATGCTTCGGCTTACGGCAATACCGCTACATTAGCCTCGGCGATCGCGATGGGAATTACCAAAACCGATGTTAGGGTAGACTCGATTAACTGCGAATTTGCCGATCCGGCCGAAATTAAAAAACTAGTCGCCGAAGCAGACGGCTTTATTATGGGTTCTCCTACCATTGGTGGTGGTGCCCCCACTCCCGTACAAACAGCCCTCGGTATCGTCCTCTCAACCGCCAATCAAACTAAACTTGCGGGAGTATTTGGCTCTTACGGTTGGAGCGGCGAGGCGATCGATATGTTAGAGCGTAAATTTATCGATGGTGGCTATAAATTCGGCTTCGATCCGATTCGAGTTAAATTTACTGGCGACGATCGCACCCTGAAATATTGCGAAGAATCCGGCACTGATTTCGCTCAAGCATTGAAAAAAAGCTTAAAAGCCAAAAAACACGCCGGACAAGTCGATGCTCGTTCCGATCGCACCGCACAAGCTGTCGAAAGAATTGTCGGCCCTTTATGCGTCTTAACGGCTCAGCGAGGCGAATTAAACGGCGCAATGTTAGCTGATTGGATTTCTCAAGCTAGTTTTAGTCCTCCAGGTTTGACCGTATCTATTGCCAAAGAAAGGGCGATCGAATCTTTAATGCACGTCGGCGATAATTTTGTCTTGAACGTTTTAGAAGAAACTAAATACCAAGATAAGATGAAGCATTTTCTCAAAAGTTTCGGCCCTGGAGAAGATCGTTTAAAAGATTTAGATACTAAAGATGCCGACAATGGTTGTGCAATTCTTTCTGATTCTTTGGCTTATCTTGAATGTAAAGTAGAAAATCGCACCGAATGCGGCGATTATTGGTTAGTTTATGCAGTGGTAGAAAATGGCGATGTTTTAAATCCCGATGGCAATACTGCCGTTCATCATCGCAAATTATCGCTAAATTACTAAGTTATTAAAAGAGGTTTTTTAGACAAAAATCTTTTTAAAAATTCTCACTCTATATACTCCTAGTAAGTAAAAATCTTGCTGGGAGATTTTGTTGTATTATTATATTTCGCTCGCAATTAACAAGTCTGATTTTTCTGGGGCAATCTTTCAGTAAAGTTAAGATATTAATTAATACTGATTGATACTTAAATAGCGATCTAATCATTTATTAAAAGGGAAAAGGTACAAGGGAAAAGGCAATAGGCAATAGTTCATGAAGTTATCAAAATCAAGCAAACGCAGACGGGGAGTCGTGCTAACATCTAGAGGCTGGCAAAAATTACAACAGGCTCGAGTCTTAGAATCAGACTGGGGCGATCGCTATAGTTTCGGTCAATTAAGCGATCGCACTGAATTAGATCGCCGCACCATTGCTAAAATTATTAGCCGTCAACAAGGGGTCGATCGCCGCACTTTGCAAATGTTTTTTGAAGCTTTTGACTTAGAATTAGTTCCAACCGATTACGAACAACAAGATCGCAGCGCAACCGACTCAGAACAGTTTCCCGACGGCCCCGTACCCCTCAATTCTCGATTTTATATCGAACGTCCCCCGATCGAAACCCTCGCTTATGAAGAAATTAACAGTCTCGGTAGTCTGATTAGAATTAAAGCACCGAGACAGATGGGCAAAAGTTCTTTACTATTAAGAATCATCAATCGCGCTGCTAAAATAGGCTACGAAACCGTCAAAGTCGATTTTCAACAAACAGATGCGACAATTTTGGCTAACTGCGATCGCTTGTTACGTTGGTTTTGCACTAATGTTGCTCGTCAGTTAAATTTAGATCCCAATCTCGACGATTATTGGGATGAAGATATCGGGAATAAAGTAAGCTGTACGATCTATTTTCAAGAATATATTTTACCCCAATTAAAATCTCCTTTATTTTTAGCTTTTAACGAAGTAAATTTGATTTTTGAACATGAAAAAGTCGCACGGGATTTTTTACCTTTATTGCGATTTTGGTACGAACAAGCCAAGCAAGATGAAACCTTTCAAAAATTAAGTATCGCTTTAGTTCATTCAACGGAAATATACGTTGCTTTAAATATAAATCAATCTCCTTTTAACGTCGGTTTAGCTCTCGATTTACCTCCTTTTAATTTAGAACAAATACTATTATTAGCCGAACTGCGAGGTTTAGATGCGATCGATTTTGCTGCTGCCAAGAAAATAATCGCTGCTATTGGCGGCCATCCTTATTTAATTAACCGTGCCTTTTATTTTCTCTCTAAAACGGACGTAACTTTAGACAATTTACTCGCAACAGCTCACACTCAAAACGGAATTTATATCAATCATCTGCGCTCTCAATTTGATTCTTTACAAAAAGAACCTCAATTAGCTTCAGCTTTTTCGGAAGTAGTTAATAGTAAGGATGGGGTCGGTTTGAATCCGATCGTTTCTTATAAGTTAGATAGTATGGGTTTAGTTAAAATTATTGGAGAAAAAGTTACACCTAGTTGCAAATTATATGAATTATATTTTAGTATTTAAGAATACTTTTAAAATTGCAGTAATAAGTAGCAATTAATAAGTAAAAGTATTCTATTTTTGCAACAATTATACGCTTAAAAAATATTGCATTCCTTACTCGATCGCAGCACCAGATACTCTGGCAAGAGGTCTATATAATGGTAAAAAAAATAAAAGAATTCCAAGAAAAACAATAAAATAACTAATTTTAAAAAGCTATTTTTAAATTTAAAAATCAATTAAAACGATCCAATAAATAGACATGAATAGTAACCCTTATCAAGTCGGTGGAAGTTTAAAAAAAGATTCTCCTAGTTACATCGAACGTCTCGCCGATCGCCAACTTTATCAAGCTTTAAAAGCTGGAGAATTTTGTTTCGTACTCAATTCTCGGCAAATGGGAAAATCTTCCCTATTAGTGCGAACTAGATACCGTTTGCAAGCAGAAGGTACGATTTGTACTACTTTAGATATGACAAGCATCGGGAGCGAAAATATATCTGCATTACAGTGGTATAAAGGGATTATTCTCGAGTTAGTCAGAAGTTTTAAATTATTTGGAAAAATTAACGTCAAAAAATGGTGGCAAGTCAAAGATGAAGAAGAAATTTCTTTTTTGCAACGATTAAATCATTTTATTTCCGATATATTATTAGTCGAATTTCCTCAAGATAAGATTGTTATTTTTATCGATGAAATTGATAGCATTCTTAGTTTGAATTTTTCCGTTGACGATTTCTTTGCTTTAATTAGATTTTGTTACAACCAAAGAGCGATCGATCCAGAATACAATCGAATTACTTTTGCTATTTTTGGAGTTGCAACTCCTTCGGATTTAATTGCCGATAAAACTAGAACTCCTTTTAATATTGGCAAAGAAATTAAATTGCAAGGCTTTACTGAAGATGAAGCAAAACCATTAGCAAAAGGATTAAAAATCAAAGAAGGAGATCCTTTAGAAATACTCAAAGAAATCTTATCTTGGACTCAAGGTCAGCCTTTTTTAACCCAAAAAATCTGCCAATTAGCACTTAATTTGAGTCGAGAATCAGTCAGCAAAATTTTAACTATTCCCAGAGGTAGTGAAGCATTTTGGGTCGATAATATAGTTAAAAAAGCAATTTTAAACGATTGGGAAGATCGAGATAAACCAGAACATTTGAAAACGATCCGAGATCGGATTATTTGCAATGCAGAACGAGCCGGAAGATTGTTATCAATCTATCAAAATATTCTCCAAGGAAAAGAAATCGAAATAGATGACAGTCCCGAACAAATAGAATTAGTTCTTTCTGGATTGTTAGTTAAAAATCAAGAGCGACTCGCGATTAAAAATAGGATTTACAGCGAAGTTTTTAACTTACTTTGGGTTGAGAAACAGTTAAATAGCTTACGTCCTTATTCTCAAGCATTAGAGAAATGGGAACTATCCCAAAAAACCGACGAATCTCGTCTTTTGAGAGGAAAAACCTTAAAAGATGCTCGCTCGTGGGCTAAAGGTAAAAATTTAAGCAACTCAGACCATCAATTTTTAGCAGCATCTTTTGAATTAGAACAAAAAGAAATTCAAAACAATTTAAAGGCCGAAAAATCAAAAGCGATCGAAGCAAAATTAATTCAAGAACAAAAGAATACCAAACTACAAAAACTATTATTAACAGCCGTTACTTTAGCTTTAGCTGGAACTTCTATTTTTGGTGCGATCGCATATTTACAATATCAAAGAGCAGAAATCAAACAGCAAAATGCTATAGCCCGCGAAAAAGAAGCAAAAATAAGTCAGATTGAATTATTAATTTCCTCTGCATTAAGAAGCTACGAATCTCAGCAACAGTTAGATGCTTTAGTTCAGTCGATCCAAGCAATAAAAACATTAAGAAAAACACTAGATCGAGTCGATCCGACAATTAGAATTAAAGCAACCCAAACTCTCGAAAAGATAATCTATAAAATTAACGAATACAATCGACTTTCAGGACATACATCGGAAGTCAATGAAGTTATTTGGCACGAAGCAACTCAAACAATATTTTCCGCTAGTTCCAACGGCACGATTAAACAATGGCAACCCAATGGAAAATTAATCAAAAATATTGTAACAAACAAATCAGAAATTAAAACCATTGCAGTTAGTGAAAATGGCGATTTAATTGTCTCCGGTTCGGACGATAAATTAGTCAAATTATGGCGATCGGATGGTACTTTATTACAAACTTTTCCAGGACATAAAGGAAAA
>JASJCW010000072.1 GCA_030065265.1 Prochloraceae cyanobacterium | reverse complement strand
TATTAAATGACGGCAGAGGGCAGAAGCGCACCGCCTACGCGTCGGCGCAAGACGCAAGTAGCCGGAGCAAGCAGGCAGAGGGATTATGCTTAAGATTTAGGGCTTAAGCCTCTCTTATAAGTCCTTACCAAAACTTGTACTGCTATAGATATAAATTAAACAAAAAAAGGGACATAATTAAAGCCCCTTAAACTAACATTTTCAAAAATCAAAAATCTACTGATTATTTAAATCACAGTGTTATCGGGAATTGTCGAATTTTTAAGAACGACAACAATACCACTACGAATATAGAATCCCTCATCCTCGCGGTTTGATTCTTCGATCCGATCTTTATTAACAATTAGAACGTTGTTACCAATGCGGGCATTTTTATCAACGATCGCCCGTCTAATAGTCGAACCAGAACCAATCCCGATCGGAATGCCACCTTTTGCTTTAAGCAAACTTCTCTCTTCAGAAGATTCGTATAAATCTGCCCCCATAATCATCGTATCTTCGATACTACAATCAGTTTCAACGCGACTGCGAATGCCCAAAATCGAATGATGAATTTTAGATTCTTTGAGAATACATCCTTCACTAATCATCGATTCAGTGATCGTACAATTGACCATTTTTGTCGGAGGTAAATGGCGACCTCTGGTGTAAATTGGGGCTTTATCATCGTAGAAACTAAAAGCAGGGTTGGGCTGCTGAGTTAATGCTAAATTAGCATGATAAAAAGCTTCGATCGTACCGATATCTTCCCAATAACCTTGATACAAATAAGCTTGAAGTTTGTACTCTTCAGCAGAACCTGGAATAACCTCTTTACCAAAATCGGTTTGATTGGGATCTTTTTCAAGTAAATCGATTAAAACTTGTTTGTTAAAAACGTAAATACCCATTGAAGCTATGAAAGGGTTTTTTTGAGCTTCTTCAGGAGTCAGCCCTAAAACAGTGGTATCTACCTCCATTTTTTTGAGGTCTTCACCTTTAGGCTTTTCACTAAAGTCTATGATTCTACCTTCATTATCAATTTTCATCAAGCCAAAACTAGAAGCTCTTTTGTCGTCAATCGGCACTACAGAAAGAGTAATATCGGCGTTAGTATCTCGATGATGTTGAATAAATTTAGCATAGTCCATCCGATAGAGATGGTCACCCGAAAGAATTATGTACTGATCCACATCCCAATCTTGCAAAAGCGATAAATATTGGCGTACTGCGTCAGCCGTTCCCTGAAACCAACCGGGGTTGTCTTTTGTTTGTTGCGCTGCTAAAACTTCCACAAAACCATCGCGAAACCCAGAAAAAACGTAACTGCGATTGAGGTGGCGATTGAGAGAAGCAGAATTAAATTGAGTTAAAACATAGATTTTGTAAATGTCTGAGTTGATACAATTACTGATGGGGATATCGATCAGTCGATATTTACCTGCTAAAGGTACTGCTGGCTTAGCCCGTAATTTAGTTAAAGGGTAGAGACGAGTACCAGCCCCTCCACCAAGAACGATCCCTAATACTTTTTTCATAAAAATCTCCCGACTGCTTATTAACCTCTTTTGTAAAGTTTATGACTGTAGGGTACATCTATGTAAGCACTAAGTCATAAAAAATTTTATATCGTTCGTTTGCAAGCAATTTTTTTGCCGATATTTGTTGGATCGGATTCTTTGCACGAGTCTGGCAACCAACGTTTGCACCTCTTGTCCAAATTAGTTTGCCAAGAATTAGGTCTATTAAAACAATCGAGCAAATAAAACTAAACAATCTTTCTGTTACTGCTATTGATTTAGTTAGGATCGAAACACAACCAAGAACCATCTCAACAAAAAAATGTACTCTTTAAGGTCGTTGAAATTATTATCGGTGTTTCCGATCGCGATCGCTTTGCTAGGTACTAGCCCGATTTTGGCCGGGGAACGCCGGTCACCGCAGGCACATTCGTTTCACGGCGGTGTAACGGTGACTAAAATTGCTCTGGAACGAAATAGCAATTTGAACGAACCTGTTGTTTGTCAAAAGTCAACTCTCGTAGATGCCACGATCGCGAGTTATTTTGGGAATACGGGCAGATTTGGCATCGATGGTGCTAAAGGTAGAAATGGGGAACGAGGGAGCGATTTCACTATTTTTGCTGCTGGAGAAGCGATCGATTTGGATTTGTCCGGCAAAGATGGCGGCGACGGTCAAGATGGCAGCAATGGCCATCATGCGATTTGTTACGGCTCGTTTTACAACAACCATAATATTTATGGAGCTAGCGGCGGAAATGGCGGTAATGGTGGCGATGGTGGCGATGGTGGCGATGGCGGTCAATTAACGGTTTACTATAATAATTTAGAAGATCTCAAACAAATCTACGTCCAGGCTTTAGGAGGAAAAGGAGGAGATCCCGGAAGGGGCGGTTATGGTGGTAGGGGTTGTCGATGTGCTTTTTTTACTTGGACTCGAAGGGTTTGCCGACGCATTCGCGGTTATCGCGGTTATCGCTGTTACCTCTATACTTACTACTGTCGCAACGGTAGGGATGGAATCCAAGGTCGAGACGGCCAAAGAGGCCGAGATGGGCGTTTGGGTCGTTTGAAGCTAATTAACGGCAGCGAATTGTTAGCAGAAGATCGCCCGACTGCTGAAGTTAATTTATCCCAACTGCAAGATCGAACTATCCTTCTGTCGCGAAATATTTGGCAAACAAAAAATGGTGCTAGATTGTTATTGGCTTCTGGATCTGAAATCGACGATCGCTATTTTGAATTTGTCGAACGTTTAGAAAAGAATTTTGAATTGGTTTGGAGTGCAAAACAACCTCTGACTGGTTTAGGCGAAGAAAATTTGACCGTTACCTTAGAGAATAACCGACAGATTAAAGTAGTTTCTCCTGAAGATGTTTGGCTTGCTGGCACTATTTCCGAACTTGAAGAGAAAACCCAGTATATTGTGGCTGCTGTAGTGAGAAGGAGCGAAGTTACCAAGCTGACTAGAGCCGATTTTACTGGCAATAAGTCCGACCTCAATTTTGTCTTAGTCGATCGCGCCAATAAATCTGATTTTCTCGAAACTGAATTTGAAATTACCTATCGAACTACAAAAGATAGCGATCGCTTCGATCGCAATCCCAATTATAAAACTAGATATCAAGGTAAAATTCCCTCAGAATTAGTCCGTCGCGATCGCAATCGTTTCGTTCTCAATATTGGTAAATTGCCGATCGAAGAAAAATTTTTAAGATCGGGAGTTCCCATAGAAATTGAATTAGTCATAACTCGTTCTCTCGGAGCGCGATCGGCACAACAGATTTTTAACTGGAAAGGAGTCATCAAATAAGATCGATTCCCCAAAATAATGCTACGTAGCGATTTTGCAAACCTTTTAATATCATTTCTGAAAAATCAGGCTACAGATACGATTAATTATTCCCAACACCGGTTAATTGTTATCTTAATCTCTAACCTCCTACCTAGACCGACTAACCTCCGATCCACCGACTGTAACAATATTAAATAGAAATGGTATAACTGTCTTGGCGCACGTTCCGGGAGCGGCAGGAATGGGGTCTTCTGTCCCTATTATTGCCTATTGCCTCTTGCCTCAGATCGCCCAAATTGGAGTAACTCTAAACAGAATTGGTCAACTATTTTGAGATCCAATTCTACTTCCGCAAGCCACTGATATATTGCCCGTGAATGTTAACAGCGTAAGGAATCAGATAACTGATTAAGCCAGAAATCCAACGCTGACTGGTCATTTTGCCATTGTAAAGAGCGTAACCGTGATTGACAGTGAAAATAATCGTACCTACCACCAAACTTACTTTAATTGCTGTCGGCATTAATTTGCGATCGCTCAATGCCAATAAATATCCCCACACCACAGATTTTTTGGCATTCATTTGCTATTTTTATTCTGCGTTTTCCATCTCTTGACAAGGTTGGCGTTTTCTAATTAGCTCGATCGCCCGCGTAATACTTTCTGGAAAAACAACAACTAAACCGCCGGCCGATGCCAGATCTAAACCAGATTCAATTGCTTGGCTTTCTGATAAGATTGTTTGATAGTCGATTTTCCCGTTTGCTTGTTGAATTCCACTAACGATTAAATTAGCCACTTCTCCGACCGATCGCCCCCGTTTGTCGTCGTCTTCCTTAACAATGATGCGATCGAAAACCCGAGCGGCAATTTCTCCAAGCAGAATTAAATCTTCATCGCGGCGATCTCCGGGGCCTCCAACTATACCGATCCGTTCGCCATTCCAATTTTGCACGAAACTACCCACAGCTTTATAACCGTCTGGGTTATGGGCATAATCTACTAAAGCATGATAAGAACCGAGATCGAATAAATTCATCCGGCCGGGGGTTTGGTTCGCATTGGGGGTAAAAGTTTTTAAAGCGGTGCGAATGGTTGCCAGATCTACTCCAGAAGTATAAGCTGCCAAAAGAGCTGCTAAGGAATTAGCAATCATAAAAGGAGCCATTCCGCTCATAGTTACGGGTAAAGCAGCCGCCAAATCGAGGCGAGTGAGCGTTTCCCCTTCAAGCAGAGAAATATAGCCATTTTCATATACGGCAGCTAATCCTCCATTTTTAGTCCAGTTCTGGATAATGGGGTTGTCTGGATTCATCGAAAAATAGGCTACTTTACTTTGAGTCCGTTCGGCCATAGCTGCAACTCTGGGATCGTCAGCATTGAGAACTGCATAACCATCTGACTTGACAGTTTCTGCAATTACCCCTTTTAATCTTGCCATTTGTTCAATGGTATCGATATCGCCAATTCCTAAATGATCTGCGGCTACATTGAGAACTACGCCGACATCAGAGCGATCGAAACCCAAACCTGCTCGCAGCATTCCGCCCCTAGCTGTTTCCAAAACAGCTACTTCGACGGTGGGATCTCTGAGAATCACTTTGGCACTATCAGGCCCGGTATTATCTCCTCGATGCACTAAACGATCGTTAATATAAATTCCGTCAGTAGTGGTATATCCAACTACCGAACCTGTTTCTCGCCAAATATGGGTTATCAAACGTGTTGTGGTGGTTTTGCCGTTAGTTCCCGTGATTGCGATAATTGGAATTCTAATTGGAGTGCCAGGAGGAAATAACATATCCAAAACTGGAGCGGCTATATTGCGGGGCTTGCCAATGCTTGGGGCTGCGTGCATTCTAAAACCTGGAGCAGCATTTACTTCAACTACAACTCCGTCTACTTCTTTTAATGGTTTAGTTATGTCGGGGGTAACGATATCAATTCCGGCAATATCGAGGCCGATGATTCGAGCAACCCGTTCGGCCAGCCAAATATTATCGGGGTGAATTGAATCGGTGCAATCTACGGCTATTCCTCCCGTACTTAAATTAGCAGTAGCTTTTAAATAAGCAATTTCGCCTTTTTTTAAAACCGTATCTGTCGTTAAACCTTGTTTTGCTAAAAGAGCGAGGGAATTATCGTCAATTTTAATTTTAGTCAGGATATTATCGTGTCCTTCGCCCCGTTTGGGATCTTTATTAGTGCGTTCGATCAGTTGAGAAATATTTGACTTTCCGTCCCCTTCGACACAAGCGGGAATGCGTTTAGCCGCAGCGACTAATTTGCCATCGATCACTAAAATTCGATGATCGTTACCGCTATAAAATCTTTCTACGATCACTGAGTGGATTTTACTTGCAGATTGGGCCAAATCGTATGCTTTTTCTGCTTCTTCGGCTGAAGTAATATTGAGGGTAATTCCGCGTCCGTGATTGCCATCTAAAGGTTTGATTGCGATCGGATAGCCACCAACATCGGCGATCGCATCTTCTAATTCATCTAAATACCTAATAACCGTACCTCTGGGAACGGGAATACCCGATTCGCTGAGAATATTTTTCGTCCCTTCTTTATCGCAAGCTAATTCTACTCCTAAAATTCCCGAGTGCTGGGTTAAGGTTGCTTGAATTCTTTTTTGATATTTGCCATAACCGAGTTGAATCATCGCCCGAGCGTTTAAAGCGATCCAAGGGATATTCCTAGCAACAACTTCTTTAAGAATTGTTTCAGTTGAAGGCCCGTGAGCGGCATTAGCATAAAGATCCCTTAAATCTTCTAAATCTTGTTCTAACTCTTGTTTTGGATAAACTCCATTTTCAATAATACTGTTACAGAGACGAACTGCAGCCCTACCAGCATAGCGACCCGATCTTTCTTCTACATATTCAAAAACTACATTGTATATCCCGTCCGTAGCTGTTTCTCTAGTTCTTCCAAATCCGACTGACATTCCAGCTAGTTCTTGCAATTCGAGAGCGATGTGTTCGACAATATGACCCATCATCGTTCCTTCACGAACTCGTTGCAAAAAACCGCCGCGACAACCGAGGGAACAATTATGTTCTTCTAAAGATGGTAAAAGTTTTACCAAAGAGCTATAAAATCCCGGTATCGTATTAGAGGGTCGATCTTTGATACCTTCTAAATCGACGCGCATGACGATTAATTTCGACCGGCGAATGCTCCAATAGTTCGGGCCTCGCAGGGTGGTGGTTTTAAGAATTTTCATGATTGTTTATTTTAACGAGCAGACCTGAGCAGAACTTTTGATTGCGATCTCATTTCAATTTAAATTGCAATTAAGATTAAGAAATTCATAAGCGATCCTTATTTTTCGATTCGTCAGTTTTACCTATTTTTACAGGCGAATATTTTCCCCATACATACAAATTTAGGGCTTCTAAGATCGAAATGTACCTAAGCACTATGGTTTTTTTCATAATGCGGTTTAGCTTCTTGATTCTGTATTGTAGTTTTTATCCTCAAGTTTTTTCTGAAATTGCTCGATGTTGCTTGAGATCGTAGCGATCTCCGTGACAGAGAATGTGAAGTCGTAAGTTGTGCAACGAGAGAGGTTCGTCTGCACTCACTCTGGTTTGGTTGGTGTAAGACATGTCTCGAGCGTCAACAATAGTCACTGTACCTCTACCCATAACCTGTAGGAGACCATCTTGCTCGAAAATTGCACAAGTATCTTCATCAATTCCTACTCCAAGCCTTTCTGGATGTACTGAAATGGCTGAAAGCAGGCGAGTCATGCGATTGCGGTTGTGAAAATGTTGGTCTACGATTAAATCGGGGACGATTTCCAGTCCCATTGCCATATCTACTAAAGCGCGGTTAGGCCATTCTCCGCTACCTCCTCCGGCAATCATGTGGTGGCCCATAACTGCTGCTCCAGCACTCGTTCCGGCGAGGGTTATTTCTTTTTTTCGCACTCTTTGACGAACTTTTTCCATTAGAGGCGTATCGGCTAATAAACCGCACAATCTCAGTTGATCTCCTCCAGTCAGGAATACTCCGCTACATTGAGAGACATATTCTTGAAAATCCTTATCTTCGCTTTGAGCGCGATCGCGAATATCTAAAACTTTGATATGTTTTGCACCCATTTCCTCAAAGATGCGTTGGTATCTCTCACCAATTAGAGTAGGTTCTCTAGATGCCGAAGGAATTATTGCTAGCATAGCCTCATTTCCCCCCGCACGATTAAAAAAAGTTCGCAGGATCTCCCTTCCGTGTACTTTATCTTCAGCTCCACCAATCACTATAATTGCTCTTTTTGTCGATTGATGCATGGGGTTTGTGGAGTATGTATTTTCTAGTTGCAACATATTTTGCTTGACAGCATTGAGGGACGTTTAAGTGTTTTTATAATTAGGGACTCGATCGAATTAGCCCCTATAATAATTTCAGACCGAAAAAGTTATCGACAATCTTGTCTTGGCTAGTGACCCAGCACAAATCAATAACCCTATCATATTAAGTTACAATATAAGATCTATTATCATCAAACTAAATTATTAAAACTCACACAATATATAAAGTCAGTGCGAATTGATATTATCACTTTATTTCCAGATTTTTTTAGTTCTCCTCTCGATAGTGGACTGATTGCAAGGGCACTTCGCAACCAATTGGCTGAAGTGAATTTAGTTAATCCGAGAGATTTTACCGAAGATAAACACCATCGCGTTGATGACGAACCTTACGGTGGTGGAGTGGGAATGCTGCTTAAACCAGAACCAATTTATGCTGCGGTAGAATCTCTAAAAATGTTACCAAAAAAAGAAATTATCCTGATGAGTCCTCAAGGAGAACCACTCAATCAAAATATACTAAAAGATTTAGCAATTAACTACGAACATTTAATTATTATTTGCGGTCATTACGAAGGCGTAGACGAACGAGTAAGACACTTAGCGACTCGAGAGATATCTTTGGGTGATTTTGTCTTAACCTGCGGTGAAATTCCGGCTCTGGCTCTACTTAACGGTACGATTAGATTGTTGCCTGGATGCGTTGGCAAAAAGGAATCTTTGAAGCGAGAAAGTTTTGAAACAGAATTACTCGATTATCCTCAATACACCAGACCCC
Source organism: Prochloraceae cyanobacterium (assembly GCA_030065265.1). GTDB lineage: Bacteria > Cyanobacteriota > Cyanobacteriia > Cyanobacteriales > JASJDA01 > JASJDA01. Next base: position 16,485 of record JASJCW010000072.1, on the reverse strand, counting down.
CAGTATTTAGAGGCTTGGAAGTGCCTTCAGTCTTAAGATCGGGAAACCATCAAGCAATCAAGGAGTGGCGAGAAAACCAGCAAATAGAACGAACTCGCGATCGCCGTCGCGATCTCTGGGAAAAATGGCAGCAAAATCGCCAATCGTAATTTAAGTCTTCTTAGTATCGTTGTTTTCAAAGTGGATCGAAAAAAGTGACCTACTCCTTTCTAAATCGCTTTTGCGGAGCATTGGTTGGTTCTTATCTTGGCGAGACTTTAATTCTACACCAATCGGGAATACACCCAAAAACTAAGAATTGGACTAAGATTGGAGTCGACAATAGTGAATCTTTGTTATTCGGGCAAGACCAAAATACACAAACCATCAATAACCTATCTAGGTTAAATAATCTCAGTAGCAGTGAGGTTGCGATTATGAGTTTAGCCAGACTTCTACTATGCTCTGAAAGCTCGGATCTCTTAAAAGAAGAAGTAGGACAAATAGCAGATTATTCTGCCAAAATCCGAGAAAATATCTTATTGTGGGGACATGCTTTATCTTTAGCTTGTTGCGAACAGAAGTTAACCAGTCAATTTATCGACAAGATTGTCTTAATTGCAAGTAGCGAAATGGGTTCAAATCAGTCGCTATTGTTGGAAATAAAAAAATCGCTCGATCGCAACACTAGTTTACAGGCAGTTACAGAGGCTCTACCCCGTCAAAATGAATTTTCACCGTTTGCCTTGGCTTTGTACTGTTTTGCCACTACGCCAGAAGATTTCCAGCTTTGCATACAAAGAGCCATTTTTGCCAATTATCAACCGAGGATAACTGCTGCTCTAGCAGGTGCGATCGCTGGGGCTTATAATAGTACGAGCGGAATACCTTTAACGTTAAGAACTCATCAAGACTGTCGGCTCGATCTCGATCGACTTAAACAGTTTGCTCGAAAACTATTTGCTTATTGGTCGGGAATCTATGAACTCAAAGAAAATTGCTTTAGCTCAACTCCTGCGATCGCTTCTCCCAATCAGATTCAATCTCGCAGTTTTTTCAAAACGATTTCTCAAAAATAATAATTATTAAAGATTTTAGTTACATAACGTAAAATTAGTAAAATACTGGTCTGATTCAATAGAGTTATGTTAAAAGCAAGTATTGTCGTTCCAAAAAAATCAAAAAAATTAACAATCATCGATCTGAAGAAGGAGTTCGTATTATTTTTCTCCAAAAAATAAGCGATCGCAAAATTCTAGCTCCGATCGCCAAATTAAACCAAAGTGCTAACGCTCGTTGCAACAGTCTTCAGATACCATGAAAAGGCTAAACACAATAACACGGCAAATAGAAGCATGGCTGCAGTCTCAGCTTAAATACTTTAATTTAGCGATCGACAGAGCTAAAAATTCCCTGGCAGCAAAAAAAATGCTGCGAAGAAAAAAGAAAATTCCTCGACAGACAATATCTCGAAGGATTAGAAAAGTTCATTCTTCTGTAATTTTAATCGTAGCTATCTTATCTCTAACTTCAGTGGTAGGGTATCGTTTTTACGACCATCCTCGTTTAGCAGTCGATACCATATCACCAAGGCTAATAATTGCTCCTCAAAGCGGTACTTTTGAAGATGTCAAAAGCACCAGAGCAAAACGTCAAGCAATTAGAAATGGGGTAATTCCGATCTTGAAATTAGATCGAAAAATTACCAAACAAATGGAGGGCAAAGTAAGTGCTTATCTCAATGAAATCGAGCAACTGAGAAAACTAACAGGCCCCTTTCCTTTTGTCGATGTAAAAAGTCTTTCTCTACCCAACCAAAGATATTTACGTTCTAGTCAAGATTGGGAATGGCAAACCATCTTAGCAGCAGTAGAGCATGACGAAGAAGTAAATCCTAGCGAACCAGGTTTTTGGTCTGAGAGCGATAAAAAGCAGCTTAAAAGAGAAATTCAACAAGCGACATCGGAGTTGCAAAATTACAGAAAAAGCTCTTCTCAAGAAGATTACGAAGCCTTAAAAGTCAAAATAGCGCAAGCTCGCCAAGGTTATAACTTAGCTCGAGCTAGATTGTCTAAAGAACAGATTAGTAAATCTGAAACTGAAGAAATAAATCTCTTACTTAACTTACCGGATTCGAGTTGGAATCAGAGCAAACAAGGAATTCTCTTAGCTGGAGAAAGAATTTTTAATCAGGGTATTCCCCGAGGGTTGCCTCCGAACATAATTGAAGATGCAGTTAATAATAACCTCCATAATGAAGTTCCCGCCGTCACCGAACCGATCGCCAGAAAATTATTAATGGCCTCAATTAAACCAAATTTAATTGAAGATACAGAAGCAACACAACAAAAAGCTCAAAAAGCAGTAGATGAAGTAAAACCAGTATTTGTCTCGATCGAAAAAGGAGAAATCATTGTCAGTGCGGGAGAAAAAATTACTCAAGCGGATTTCGTTCTCTTAGATAATTTTGGCTTGAGCGGAAGAACCATTAAGTGGCAAGGTTTAGGACTGTCGGCGATCGTCGTTTCGGTAACGGTATTGATATTTTTATTAATAGAAAAGCGAGTATATAGAACGCCGATGCGCCGCCGCGATCGCATTTTATTGTGTTTGTTGAGCTTGAGCGTTCCGATCTTGCTGATTCTGAGATTTCCCTACAATAACTTACCTGCGGTTGGTTTGCTAACTAGTAGTTTCTACAATCCGGCTTTAGGATTAACTCAGGTCAGTTTACTGACTGGATTGATGTGTTTTAGTGCCGCAGGTAGCACTAGTTTTGGTTGGGATTACGCGATCGCCGGAGCGGTAGGGGGATTAGTTGCGGCAGCAATGGCTGGCAGGTTGCGCTCTCGAGAAGAATTAGCTTTGCTAGGTGGCGTAGTCGGTTTGACTCAAGGGGCAGTATATCTAATTATCAATTTAATTATTTCTCCTACTCCCCTAACAATTTGGTATGCCGTATTGCCGCCAGCAATAGCCTGCGGTTTCGCCGGTTTAGCTTGGTGCATCGTCGCCCTGGGTATATCACCTTATCTAGAAAGATTATTCGATTTAGTTACGCCAATTCGTTTAGCAGAACTATCCAATCCGAACCGACCCCTTTTAAAACGACTGGCATTAGAAGCACCTGGGACTTTCCAGCATACAATGTTTGTTGCTTCTTTAGCTGAAGCGGCGGCAAGGGAATTACACTGCAATGTAGAGCTGGTCAGAGCTGGAACGCTTTACCATGATATCGGAAAAATGCACGATCCCCTCGGATTTATTGAGAATCAAATGGGAGGGCCCAACAAACACGATACGATTAACGATCCTGAAATAAGCACCGAAATCATTAGAAAGCACGTTACTGAAGGATTAGTTATGGCTCGTAAATACGGATTGCCAGAAGCAATTCGCAATTTTATTCCCGAGCATCAAGGCACTTTACTAATTTCTTATTTCTATTATCAAGCGAAACAGCAAGCTGAAGCTGAAGGAAAGGCTTTACCTTACGAATATGATTTCCGCTACGACGGCCCCGTACCTCAATCCCGAGAAACAGCAATTGTTATGCTCGCTGATGGTTGCGAAGCGGCTTTACGAAGTTTGAAAGAGGCCACTCCAGAAAAAGCTTTAAATATGGTCAACAAGATTTTTAAAGCACGATGGCAAGACAACCAGTTAATAGATAGCGGGATCAGAAGAGATGAGTTGCCGATCGTCGGCGAAGTTTTTGTTAGGGTTTGGCAACAATCTAACCACAAGCGTATTGCTTATCCGAAAGCAGCTCTAGATGCGCGCAAATCAAAAGCGAAACCGGCTCTACCAAAACCAGGAGCAAGTAGAAAAAGAACTTAAAACTGCAAGTAATGCATTAATTGCCCGATCGCCTGTCCGTCAAGGGATAAGCGTCTCTGGAAATCGATTAAATTCAGGAAATTTCCGTATTGTTGGCGATTTTGGACGATCCTTTCTGCTAAAGGCAGATCTAAAAAGGGCAGATTTGCTAATTGTTCTATTGTGGCAGAGTTGAGATTAATTTTTTGTGGGGCCAGGGTGCTTTGAGGATCGTAGTAACAAAATTCTAAAATAGGTTCTACAGCTCGCAGGCGATCGGCAGTAGTGTTTAAAGCCGCAGCTAGATCCTCAATTGAGAGAAATAAAACTCCCATGTTATTCAATTCAACAAGAGCGCGCCCTTGATGGATCGAAATGCCGGGCAATCTCAACCAATCGTCTAAGGTAGCACGGTTGGCATCGATTTTAATCCCTAATTCAGCAGCGATAGCAATCTCGGTCAGGTTTTGAAAGCGATAATAGGGATCGTTGCGAATTTTATTTTTAATTGCGGCGTGTCGATCGGTTAGTTTTTTAGTAAATTCGATCGATGAGGATAGCCAGTTAAATTTATTCATCAATTTAATTAATCCGATCGATTAGTTGACGGCGTTTCTGCTCGAATTCGTATTCTGAGATTAATCCATCCGAGCGCAGTCGATCTAATTCTCGCAAAGCTGTGGAAATATTTTCAACTCGAGAGCGGGTTGCTGCTTCTGATTGTTCGGCAATTGCTGCGCTTGTGGGTAAATTAGGACTGTAGGTAGTGGAATTAAAGCGACGCTCGAATTGTTCGCGATCGAGGATTAAATACCAAACTACTTCGATCGCGCAAGCAATATGAGGTATTGGTGGAAAGGCGAACAAAAATAAAATATACACCAAACCCCAGAAAGGTTGACCTAAATAAAATTTGTGCAATCCTGCTGTTGGCGTGATACTGCCAAACAAAGCGAGAATCACTGCTAATTTGCGATTTTTTGGCTTGTTAAATAAAGTTTCCCACACTGAGTTTTTTATTATTGATATATTTTTAAGTAATTTGAAACTCGAGTCGAACGGGCGATCGAGGCAAGGTCAATATTTAGCTCGACAAGGAAATACGGAAACCCGTATTTTCTAGCACCTTTTTACTAATTTACAATAAAAATAAAAACGCATCCAAAAGCCGGCAGGCTATTTAATTCTTTCACTAAATCAACTAAAAAGCAATGGGATTTTTTGACTCTGAAGTAGTTCAACAAGAAGCAAAACAATTATTTGAAGATTATCAATCTTTAATCAAAATCGGCAGCGAATACGGCAAATTCGATCTCGAAGGTAAAAAAATCTATATCGAGAAAATGGAAGAATTAATGGAACGCTATAAAATTTTTATGAAGCGTTTCGAGCTTTCAGAAGATTTCATGGCGCAAATGACCGTACAGCAATTAAAAACTCAATTAGGTCAGTTTGGCATTACTCCCGACCAAATGTTTCAGCAAATGGAACTTACTCTAGAAAGAATGAAATCTGAATTGGAAAGAAAATCTTAATTAACAACTGTCATTGTTTAATATCTAGAAGGTAGAGGGCGCGAATAACTAGAAGCAGAGGGAAAATACCTAACCGGTTCGTTTTCTAAAGCTTTAATCATGAAATCCCGCCAAATAGGAGCAGCGTGAGTACCGCCAGTAGCTCCTCGTCCGATCGGTTGAAAATTGTCATTACCGATCCAAACTGCAGTAGCAAGTTGGGGAACGTAACCAACAAACCAGACATCCCTTTCATCTTCAGTCGTTCCTGTTTTTCCTGCAACTGGCCGCCCGATTTGGGCCGCAGTTCCTGTACCAGATTTAACAACATCTTGCAATAAGTCATTGAGGGAAGCAACAGCCCACCTATTTAAGAGCAGTTTTGGTTTAGGAATATTGTTTAATAATACGTTGCCTTGACTGTCGGTAACGCGAACGATCAATGTTGGATCTGAATGCCAACCGTTACTAGCGAAAGTTGCATAAGCTCCCGCCATTTCTAGTGGTGTAACTTCCATCGAACCTAATGGTAAGGAAAGGACTGGCTGTAAAGTGCTTTTAATTCCTAACATGCGACAGACTTCAATAACTCGGTTTAGCCCTACAGATTTGCCGACTTTAACTGCGGGGACGTTCATCGAATACATTAATGCTCTTCTTACATCTGTCGTACCGACGTGTTTTTTAGTGTAGTTTTTCGGCTCGTAATATCCCGAAACAACTCGATAGCGAACTGGCTCGTCTTCAATTTCAGTGTCTGGTTGGTACTTACCACTGGCTAAAGCAGTATAGTAAACAAAAGGTTTAAAGGAAGATCCGGGCTGACGTTTGGCTTGAGTGGCGCGATTAAACTGACTCTTGCTGTAATCTAAACCGCCAACTAGAGCTTTGACGTAGTGGGTGCGAGGATCGACTGCAACTAGAGCGATTTGATCGGCTCTAATGCCCCAATATCGAAGTCTTTTATGACTTTTACGGACAGTTTCTTCTGCCATTTGTTGGTAATCTTTATCTACGGTAATTTGAACTCTCAGCCCTCCTCTTTGCACGTTTTCAACGCCAAAGCGATCGTTTAATTCTTCGATTACGGCTTGGGTAACGTAAGGAATTTCTTTATAGTTCCAAGTTGTAGGTTTGCCAACTAAAAGAGGTGCTTTGAATGCGGCTATTTCTTCAGATCGGCTAATCCAGCCTAGTTCGCGCATTCTCCTCAAAACAGTTTGTTGCCGTCGTTTGGTTTCTTTGTAGTTGATAAAAGGACTGTATCTTTCTGGAGCTTGAATTAACCCCGCCATCATTGCTGCTTCTGAAAGATTTAAGTCTCTAGGATGCTTGTTAAAATAGTTTTGACTGGCAGTTTTAATGCCATAGTTGTTGTGGCCCCAGTAAATATTATTGAGGTAAATTTCCAAAATTTTATCTTTACTAAACACCTGTTCGAGTCGAATTGCCATGACTACTTCTGCAAGTTTGCGGCTATAGACGCGATCGCGAGTCAGGAAAAGATTTTTCACTAACTGCATGGTGATAGTCGAAGCACCTTCAACGACTTGACCCTTTTCTAGGTTCACTTTTAAAGCCCGGCCCGCGCTGCTAAAATTAACTCCAGCGTGATTGTAAAAATGACTGTCTTCGATCGCGAGAACTGCTCTTTTTAATTCGGGAGAAATTTCTGATAATTCAACTAATTCTCTATTTTCTTCTCCATGTACTCTGGCTAAGAGTCTTCCTTTTACGTCGTAAATATAGCTAGTTTGAGAAGGTACGTAACTACCTAGGACTCTAACGTCTGGAAGGTTGCGGAAGCTGATGGCCAAACCTAAGAGTCCACCACCGACTATGGAACTAGCTAGCATGCTAACACCCAAAACTGTCCCCCCGGAAGCTTTGGCAGTGCCAATACTAAAGCGTTTTATTCCAGGTAGCCAGCTTTTGATGATTTCTGATGCTTTTTGTAGAGTAGTTGACGACACTTAAATTACACTCCCTCACTCGCGAAGTTACCTGAAACTATTTACAGGTTAATCTAGAAAAATATTAGTATTTGTGTTAGACAATAAACCAACTTCCGATAGTCTAATATAATTACTCCTATTTATCTGTAAATTCTAGTGACATTATCAACACGATTTTGATATTGCATTTTCTTTTTTCTCATGAGCGTATCGTTACAAACTAAAAATTTAGATTGGTTGACTCGCGGAACTAGCGAAATTTTTCCCGATCGCCAGGATAGCGAGAACCCAGATGAAAATTTGGCTCTCAGAATTGCCCGGTGCGATCGCCCTTTGCGGGTTAAACTGGGTATCGATCCCACTGCTCCCGACATTCATCTGGGTCACAGTATTGCTTTTCGCAAGTTGCGTGCTTTTCAAGATGCAGGTCATGTTGCTGTGGTTATTATTGGCGATTTTACTGCCAGAATTGGCGATCCCACCGGGCGATCGGAGGTTCGTCCGGCATTAAGTGAAGCCGAAGTTAAAGCAAATGCCGCCCAATATTTGGATCGCTTGCGCCCGATTTTAGACTTTGATACTCCCGGTCGATTGGAAATTCGCTACAACTCGGAATGGCTTTCAAGTTTGGATTTATCAAAAATTCAGAACTTACTCGCTACTATGACTGTAGGACAAATGCTGGCTAAAGAAGGTTTTGCCGATCGCTACAAGCAAGAAGTGCCGATTTATCTTCACGAATTTTTATACCCTTTAATGCAAGGTTACGATTCTGTGGCGATCGAGGCTGATGTAGAATTGGGCGGTACGGATCAAAAGTTTAACATTGCTGTCGGTCGAGATCTCCAGCGTCATTTCGGTCAAAAATCGCCTCAATTTGGCTTGTTAATGCCAATTATTTTGGGGATCAACGGCAAGCAAAAAATGTCTAAATCTTTGGGCAATTATGTCGGATTGGGGGAAGATGCCTTATCAATGTATCAAAAATTACAGAATATTCCCGATTCTGTAGTAAGCGATTATTTCGAGCTGTTGACAAATTTACCTTTAGCGAATTTACCTGAAGGTGCTAGGGAGCGTCAAATCTTATTGGCTAAAACTATTGTCAGTCAATTTCACGGCCAAGAAGCAGCAGAAAAAGCAGCAGCAGGAGAGGAAGAAACTATCCCTGAATATTCCTTATCTGAGATTCAATTTCCTACTCCTTTATATTACGTTCTCAATGCTAGCGGTTTGTGCAAAAGTAGCGGGGATGGAAAAAGACAAATTAAAGGGGGTGCAGTTCGTTTAGATGGCGATCGCATTACTGATGCGGAACTTAAATTCGATAATGCTGAGGGTTTACAAGGTAAAGTTTTACAGGTAGGTAAGAAAAAATTTGTCAAACTTACAGAGTAAAAAGTAGCAAACAACTTCGCGGGGTCATGAAGCGGTTAATGGGTCAGGGGTTTTTAAGTTTGAAATTGCTTTGTTAATTGCAAATTTCTAGAGTAAATATTATCTTAGAACTCCCGACTTCTGACTTCTTTTTCTCCCCTGCTTTCCACTATCGACATCCCACTACCTTCTCCATGAAAGATCCAGCAGCAAAAATTATCGTACCGTTAGACGTAGCCAGCGAAACAGCAGCGATCGCCTTGATAGATCGATTACCTCAAGTCAGTTTTTGGAAAGTTGGCTTGCAATTATTTGTCAGTTGTGGCGATCGCATTTTGGAAGTTTTACGGGAAAAAGAAAAAAAAATCTTTCTCGATTTAAAATTTCACGATATTCCCAATACAATGGTCGGGGCGATCGAGTCGGCGATCGATAAAGGGGTGGATCTAATTACGATCCACGCGACTGCTGGCAAAAAAGCACTAGAAAAAGCTGCAGAAGTTAGTAAAAAAAATAATTCTCAAACTAAGTTACTGGCTGTTACTCTGCTAACGAGTATAAATTCTCGAGAATTAGCCTTCGATTTGAAAATTCCTTTGGAATTACCCGAATATGTCTTACAATTGGCAATACTTGCTAAAGATGCAGGGATTGATGGGGCGGTTTGTTCTCCTTTAGAAGCAGAACAATTAAGAAGGGTTTGCGGCGATGATTTTTTGCTGGTTTGTCCGGGAGTGCGTCCGAATTGGTCGGAAACGGCGGATCAAAAACGGGTTATGACTCCAACCCAAGCGATCGCTGCTGGTGCTGATTATTTAGTGATTGGCAGACCGATTATTGCCGCAGAAGATCCGGTTTTGGCTTGGGAAAGAATTTGTCAAGAATTAGCTGAAAAAGTATGAGATTCTCTTTATTGGTGTTATTAACTGCTGCTTGTTTCTTGGCAAGCGATTATAAATTAGTTGTAGCATTAAATAGGAGTTCAGAGGTTGCTAAACTTGGATTAGTTCCTAGTTTTAACGATTCAAAATCAGCTCGAAATATCAAAGATTTAATTGCCAATAAAAACACTCTAAAATGTGGCGATTCTCTCGAAGATTTAACGGTTTTGATGTTAAAAGATTTACCGAGTTATGCTAACAGAGTTATCGCGCGATCGACCTTTAATATTAAAACCAAAGTTTCTAATTATGTTATCGTGGCAGGAAAGCCAGAATACGAACCTATTATTTTAAAAAGGACTGAATACAATCCGGTCTTTGAAGATAAGTCTCGTCAGGTATTTTTTACTACTTTAGAAAAAAAATATATCGATAATAAACCGATTGAAATTCAAAATTATCATTGGTTATTTTTAACGCAATCTCAGACTGGTTGGAGAATGGTAACAATCTTTTCTCGTCTCGGACAAATCGATCGAGAAGATCCTCCTTTACCTCGAGAAGAAGCAAGTAGCAGTTATATTGGTCGCGCAATTAAATTATGGTTAAGGGATTGTCGTGCTGGGGTTTTTGAGGGCGATCGCAAACAGTAATTGAGGGGTTGATAAATATCTTTTTAACTAAAAATAAGATAACTTTCGAGCTTGATGCAGTCAAAAAAAGTTGTCCCTATAGATAAAAACAAAAATCACACCAACTTAAAATTGCACGTGCAATTTTCAAACTAACAAAACAAAATATTAGAAATTGGTTTACTTATTATTTTTAATTTATTTCATAAACTAGAAAATCGATCCAATTTGCCGATCTAAATTGAAGAATAAACTAGGTTTTGAGCGATTCGGCCGTTAAAGTCACTCATTTATGCGGTTCATTTTACTAATTAAGAGACACTAAAATAATGTTGTCAGTTAAATCTGCTGTTTTTAAAAAGACTCATTTCAGCGATTAAATAGTTGAAAATACTGACATTTTTTGAAAATTAACCGCTTCAAGCAAAAATAAATGTCTAACAATAATAACTTTTTCAGTAATAACAACTTACTAGCAGAACTATTTAACCAAGATAATTTTGAGCTAGGTAATAATAATTTTGCATCTCTAGAATTTGAAATTGATAATAATCAATCACTTCAATCAAATCCGAATTTATTAGAAAAATATCAAAAAATATTGCAATTACGTCAAGATTTTTTAGATTCTAAATTGCAGTCAGAAGAAGAAAATGATACTAGCTCAAATTTATTAGAAAATGCGATCGGTGGCAATCCTCAAAACAATGACAATAATCCATCTATTACTTTCAATAACAATATAAATAGTGCTGTTAGTGATGCAGAAAGTGCAGAAACAGAAGAAGAGCTTGATGTATTGCCAAATGTATCAAACGATCGAATTGACTTTACTAACACCGGTAGCGAAAATCTTGACCTAACAACAGCATCATTCGATCTGAGTCAAACTTTCTTTTTAAATAGCAATCCTGGGGCGAAACAGGTCATTTATTTAGATTTTGATGGTCATCTTACAACTAATACCGCTTGGAATAGTTATGCAAATTTAGATGAAATCTTAACACCTGCATACGATATTGACGGGAATACATCTTTTTTTAGCAATACTGAATTAGCTCAAATTCAAGCTATTTGGCAAAGAGTAGCAGAAGACTTTAGTCCTTTTGATGTTAATGTTACTACTCAAGAAGTAGATTTAGAAGCTTTACGACGAACTAATAGTAGCGATACAGAATGGGGCGTGCGTGTTGTTGTTGGTGGCGATAACTCTTGGTTAGGAGGTGGTGGAGGCGTTGGTGCGATTCGTTGGCTAGAAATCAAGCCCTATAAGGGTTAGAGGGATTAGCCGCAAGGAAATCAAGATAGCTGCCTTAACGCTATCAGAACCTTGACAACTTAACTAACTTGATGGTGAGCCTGGTATAAATAGTTACAACTAAAAGTCGAGAGATTTAAGAAATGTAACAAAAATACCTAATCTTAAGAATCATTTAAGAGACAAACAAGCCCATCCCTCCAGGTGCAGGAGTGAAAGCATAACCCCCAGGGTAGAGAGTGGTCTTCAATCCCTGAAGCGGGGTTAAACGACGGACTATGCAAGTCTTATGCAAAAATCCGGCTAGCAACTGACTATGAGTAGCAAAATAAAGCGAAACCAAAAATGTCACCGAAACGTAGAACCGCCAAGTAGCGAAATAAGGCTGATAACGCTGCGGTCAAAATAAGACCATGAGGAAAGAAATCCTTGACGACGCAAAGGAAAAAGTCAACCACGCAGTGTCTATGGTTGATTGCACCCAAAAAAAACCCTCCGGTGATTTAAATGGAACTCTAAAGTCAGCAACCAAAGTTAGTTAGGAACGAATTAACCTCTGGGATTACTCTCCGTGAAGGTCGATTAACGGAGTAGTCAACCAAGACGCAAAATCTACAAAAACGTAGGTAACTCAGAGGCGAGATTGTGTAAGAAGCAAATGCCTAACCAATCGAATCGAAAATCTTCGATTCAATTGGTAGTCTCAAAAGGACTGAATAATATCTAGGATAAGCAGACGTACACACGGAAACATGGAAGATAAGGACGTTTTTTAAGAATATATTCACCGATGATAAAGTCTAATAGACCTAAAAGCAGAATCGAATACTGGCATCAAATCCCCTGGAAACGGGCGGAAAAAGTCGTATTCTCTCTACAAAAACGTATTTATCAAGCTAGTCTTCGTGATGATGTCAAAGTAGTCCGCAGACTACAAAAACTGCTCCTTAGAAGCTTCTTTGCAAAAGCAATAGCGGTTAGAAGGGTATCACAGGATAATCAAGGTAAGAAAACGGCCGGCATAGACGGGGTTAAATTATTAACACCCAAACAACGACTAGAACTGGTTTATTCACTTGTACCATTAACGGGCAAATCTAACCCCGTAAGAAGGGTCTGGATACCTAAGCCAGGAAAGGATGAGAAAGCGCACCGCCCGCTAGGAATTCCAACAATGGAAGACCGAGCGCGACAATGCCTAGCCAAACTTGCCATAGAACCAGAATGGGAGGCTCGATTTGAGCCAAACAGCTACGGTTTCAGACCTGGTAGAAGCTGTCACGATGCCATAGAAGCGATATTCACAGCATTATGTCAAAAGACAGCATACATACTTGATGCAGATATAGCCAAATGTTTTGACCGAATCAACCATCAATACCTACTTAATAAGCTAAACACTTTCCCTGCCATGAGAAGACAAGTTAATGCTTGGCTAAAAGCAGGGATACTAGAAGGAAAGAAACTCTTTCCATCAGAAAACGGCACACCACAAGGTGGGGTCATATCGCCACTACTTGCAAATATTGCCCTTCATGGTCTGGAGACTCACATAAAAGAATGGGTCAAAGGCAAAAGAATCAGAGGAGCAACAGGCAGAAGATTAGGAGGGGTTAACAAAGCAAGGTCAATCAGCGTTATCAGATACGCAGATGACTTCGTAATAATACATAAAGACCTTGAAATAATCAAAGAAGCCAAAGAAGTGACGCAAGAATGGCTCAAACAAGTAGGATTGGAAATAAAACCGGAAAAAACAAGGTTCTGCCATTCCCTTAACAGACTTGAAAATGAAAAACCAGGATTCAACTTCCTAGGTTTTAATGTCCGTCAATATCCGACAGGCAAACATCATGCAAATAAAACAAGCAATAGGGAAATCAAGCCATATACCCTTCATATAAAACCCTCTAAAGAAGCCATAGACCGCCACTACAGATGTCTAGCAGACATAGTGGATAAACACAAAGCTGCCCCACAAAAAGCTCTTATAGCTAAATTAAACTCTGTGATAAGAGGATGGTCTAACTACTATCGATATTCGGTAGCCAGCGAGATATTCTCAAAAATAGACCACCTTCTACATTACAAACTCACAAAGTGGGCAGACAAAAGACATCCTAATAAAACCTGGAAGTTCAAGAAACCCAAATACTGGAAAACAAAAGGCTCAAACAATTGGCTATTCTCAGATGGGACAATAGAACTTATAAAACACAAACAAAATTACGACGAAACAGAAAAGGTAACCAAAAAAGGTCATAAGAAACAACCGCCTAAGTACGTTAAAGTCAAGGATGTCAAATCTCCTTTCGATGGAGAAGCAATCTACTGGAGCAGTAGACTGGGCAAAAACCCAAACATACCTACGGGCAAGTCAAAATTACTCAAATATCAAAAGGGTAAATGCCCGTATTGCGGATTATATTTTAAAGAAGAAGACATAATGGAAACCGACCATATTATCCCAAGTAAAGCTGGGGGTAACAACAGTTACAAGAATCTCCAACTTCTTCATAGACATTGTCACGATAAAAAGACGGCAACTGACCTCAAACTAATTGCGGAATATCAGCAACAAAAGGAACTGACAAAACGCATGAAAACAATGCTCAATAAATTTGACAAACAATTTCTACAAGGTCAGTGGGTGTGGGTCGATGACATCCCCGTCTGGATTGGTACTAATGACAATAGCCATGCTTCTGAGGAGCGGTATGAGGTGAAAGTCTCACGTACCGTTTTGAAGACGAGCGGGTCAGGTGACTGATTCGCTTAGTTTAATAACGTCATGGCAGGCCATACGGGAGATGCTAACGAAAATGGAGAATATCAGGGTTTAGTTTATATTCCGATTACGGCGGATAATGATTTTACTGCTGCAATTCCGACTGAAAAAGTAGATCTAATTTATCTTTGCTTTCCTAATAATCCTACCGGCGCAACCGCAAGTAAAGAACAACTTCAAGCTTGGGTAAACTACGCTAAAGAAAATCAATCGATTATCTTTTTTGATGCTGCTTACGAAGCATTTATCAGCGACGACAGCTTGCCTCATTCTATCTACGAATTAGATGGGGCCAAAGACTGCGCGATCGAATTTAGATCTTTTTCTAAAAATGCCGGTTTTACTGGCACTCGCTGTGCTTATACTGTAGTTCCTAAAACTTTAACTGTAGAGGCTGCTGACGGATCTTCAGTAGAGTTGCATAAATTATGGAATCGTCGCCAGTCTACTAAATTTAACGGCGTTTCTTACATAGTTCAAAGAGGTGCAGAGGCGGTATATTCTGAAGCAGGTAAGGCTCAGATCCAGCAGTTAATCGATTTTTATATGGATAATGCCAAAATTATCCGCGAACAACTAACTGCAGCAGGTTTAACTGTTTATGGCGGTATCAACGCACCCTATATTTGGCTGCAAACTCCTCACGGCTTGTCTAGTTGGGATTTCTTTGATAAATTACTGAATACTGCCAATGTCGTCGGCACCCCGGGATCTGGTTTTGGTGCTGCTGGCGAAGGCTATTTCCGTATTTCTGCCTTTAACAGTCGTGAAAACGTTGAAACAGCAATGAAGCGCATCGCTGAGAAGTTTAAAGTTTAAGATTTCTGTGGGTGTAGAGTTGTTTTTAGTTCCGGCTCTACACCGAGTCTAAATTAATTGTCAATTATGACTGTGTGTTTGTAACTTGCTCTTTTTGCGATAATCCCAGATGGTTTAATTGACTCAGATCCTATTTCTAATTCTGAGACATCTCGGCCCGCGTAGCGGATCTCTTCGAGATCGCCGTCCGTAGCAATAACTGAATATTGGATCTTAATTGTTTGCTGGCTTTGGCTTTGATTTCCTAAACTAACCTCATCCCCATCTTTAAGCTGATGGAATGATTTGGGATAGCCGTTTATTGATATGCCGTTGAGACTTCTATTACCTTTAACGTCTCCGTCGATAATAATATAAAGCGTTCGATCTTCTGATGGTTTTTGCTTTTTAATTATGGTGGCATGATAACGGGACACTTTGCGATCGTTAATTACAATTTCACATTGGGGAGAACGACCCAAAGAATAATTATCTGCTGTTAATTCTATCTTTCTTTGCCCTTCACTATCTTCAATTAAGAGAATATGTTTGTATTGGTTTTTGTTTTCCACGATCTAAAGTTCTATCTAGATAGTTGTATTTCAAATATTTTGTATCTTTACTGATATTGAATACCTTTTGAGGACTTTATTTCAATTGTATTAAAGTTACGAAGATTGAGATCCAATAAACGCAATCAATCTTTTTAAGAAAGTTAGCTTATAGTTTTTTAGGATATCAAAATTGTGAATATAATATACTTATCAACGATTTGGTTATATTATAGATTATCTTTTGATATTAGGTTTAAATCTTACCACGATTTTAGCAAATGATGAGTTTGAGAAACCTTTTTTCCAGAAAGACGGTCGTCTAAAAAGGCTTTTTCTTTTTCTAAGGCTTGTAAATATATACTATCTACATCTAAAGAGATTTTTTTTGTATTGGGATCTGATTCTTTTAACAGCTCATGTTTAACCTTGTAAGCTGGAACAAAATTACTAATTTCTTTCCTTGCTATTGCTTTTGCTCGGATTGCTCTAATCGCAAGTTTAATCGAACTATTATTGCTCTTCATAAATCTTAGTATTTAGTTCAGTTGTTCTTAAAGGTGAAATTACTGAATATTATGGGGCCAATTTGATTTGAACAGAGCGATCGAGGTTGCATAGATTTACGATAGTCGATCGCTTAAGGATTCAAGAAAGTCGTCTATAATCTTAGATTAAGCTTAAATTCCTAAATAAAGACAACTAAGTAGTCGGACGTAAATAAACCGCACCGTATTAAGAACTGTAAAATTGCTGAATCCCTTACTGTTCCCTGTTCCCTGTTCCCTCTTTTCTACGATCGATTATAGTTTTGTCCGACTACTTATTAAGTAAATTCCCTTCAGATTATTTATTTTAAAAAGCTCATCTTGTTATCAAAGCGATCGCAGATTTTATTTAAATTGAGTATTTCCCGATAGTATTAGTTTGGTC
>JASJCW010000071.1 GCA_030065265.1 Prochloraceae cyanobacterium | reverse complement strand
AACTGTAGTTTAAAGTGATTTACTAATTACTGTTAATAACTGTAGTTTACTTTAGAAATAACTGTAGTTTAAAGTGATTTACTAATTACTGTTAATAACTGTAGTTTACTTTAGAAATAACTGTAGTTTAAAGTGGTTTACTAATTACTGTTAATAACTGTAGTTTACTTTAGAAATAACTGTAGTTTAAAGTGGTTTACTTTCTTAAAACTGATTTAAAGGCTGAAGCCTCTACCTCTTTGTTTTTGCTTTTTCTGCTGTCTTTGCTGCTCTAATTCGGCTTGTAACAGTTCGTTCCAGTCTTTATGATGTTTGGGCGTAACTCGACTTACTTCAGCATCATTAGGAACTTGTTCTTTTAGCTGTTCGTATAGTTTTTGTCCAGCTTCATCTTTATCTGTAGCGATTTCTATTTCCATTCCCCGACTGGCTGCTTTCTCAAAAACAGATTTTATAAATTCTAATTGTCTTTCTCCTACACTACCTCCGGTAGCAATATAGCGAGTGTCTGGTTCTTGATAAAGCTGATGATAACTAAGAGCGTCGATCGGACTTTCGACCACAACTAAACGGCGATCGCTTGTGTAGAAATTAGATCGCCATATCGATTTCTGTCCCCCACGAGAAAAAGCTTTAACATCATGGTTTCTGCCTTCAAAGCCCGTTATACCGTCTCGATCTTGGTGTGGAAATATAGCTGAACCTCGATTGTCAATGTACACTGTCCCAGCGAAGCAATCGCTATTTAGAGTTTCCTTCGATATGCCCCTACTTTCTAAGTAAGAGTGACTGGTGGCTTCCTTCATTCGAGATAATCTTTCTAAAATTTCTTGGCGATCGACTGCGATCGGCTCTGGTTTAGGGATAGGTTCGGCCGAATAACTCGAATAGCCTTCCAACCAAGGTCTTAGCTCTTTGCGTACTTCGCCTAGGTTGTAGGGTTGGCGGTTTTGTACAAAATCGATAATAGTTCCATTATCTCGATTATTTCTGACGCTAAAATATATGCCGTGTCCGTCTCTATCGGTTGTGATTACGACTTTATCCCCGTTGTTGTGAAATAGTGCGGCATTGCTGCGGGTAGAACGCCTTTTATCGTATTCGTAACCCTGCGCTCTTGCATATTCAACTAAGTTAATCTGGGTTTTAAACCGCTCTAGTTCTTCTTTTAGTTGTTCTTCTTTTACTCGCTTTGCTCGTTCAAAATCTTCGCGAAGTTGTCGTAAGCGTTGGTTAACTGCCCGATTTGATTGGTCAATAAGTTGATTCGCTTGCTCAAGTCGTTGACTTGCTGCTGTAGATTCCTGTTCTGTTCTGCTAGTTTCGCGTTCTGTCCTTCGAGCCGCTCCATGTCCTCTTTGTACTGAGTAGCTAACTGGTTCAAGGCACTGCTCAAGGTCTGCTCTAGTTCGGTCATCGGCTAATCCTCTAGCTTGATGCAGGGTTGACCCGAACAAATCCATTCGGTTTTTTGGGGATGGTTCGCGGGGAGGATTACGAATCTGCCGTTGTCTGTTTTCATCAGGCTCACGCCCCAGGTCTTCTGTTGTAGGGCTTCTACTTGCTTGAGTGCTTCGGTTTGAATTTGCCTGTGTTCTAGTGTCTGGGATGCTAGATAGTTCATCCATGCCCAACCCCCGCCGAAGAAAGCGATTAGGAGACCGGAGCATAAGATCGTTTGAGTCAGCCACAACTTGCCGATCGCGTTTTTGACTGTTTGAGTATCTCGAAGGATCTCTTGATTCATCGAGTTGAAAGACTGCTTCAATTGTTTCTGATGGCGATCGATATCTTTCTGCGTTGTGTTCAAGGCGTTTTGTATAATTTTTTCTAATCGTTTCTCGAAGTTCTCTAAGTTTTTCTTCTCTATATCGGTTATTTCTTTCTCTGTTTCCAATATTTTGGCTTTCAAGCGTTTTTCCAAGTCGCCAATCTTGGTCATAAATAGCTCCTTTTAGTCTCAATCTTTTACCGGATTCTTTATCTAATACGGTGATATAGTTCTTTCCTGCTCTGGGTATTTCTAAATCTATTTCTTTTAAAGTTTCGATTATATCTTGTCTGTTTTCAATCAGTCCTCGTGATATTTTTGTTTCTAAATAATCTGTAATTATTCTTTTAGCTGGTTCTCTATCTGTTAAATTTAGTCTTTTATTTTGTGCTTCTATTAAAGCTTCATAACCTGGCTGTAGAGTTCTCGCCCTTTCTGGATCGTCTGGTCTAGCCCACCCCTGAGAATAGTTCCAACGATCTCGAATTGGGTCGAAATAATCTTGCCAGCCAGGAGGGGCTATATTGAGACTTTTTTGCGTAGTTAATTCGACTCTTGGGGTTACGAAATGTAATTCTACTCTGCCGTTACTGGTGTGGGTATGTCTGACCCAAAGAATATCGTATTGGTCTGGTTGTAATCCGGCAAAGGCTAATTTTTCAAAGTCGTCCATTAAGGCTTGTTGTTGCGCTTCTGTGGGTGCATCTTCTGGAGCAAAACTAATTACCCCGCTCGTATATTTATGTTTAAAGTCTAAAGAATCTATTAAATCTTTTGTTTGTTGTGGGTCGCCTCTTAATACTTCAGGTGGCGGTACTCTCAACTGATTTTGACTGTCTCTTTCTTTTGTTATATAGTCCACCGGCCCTTTACCCCCACCAGTTCCTCTGGCAAAAAATTTAATCATCATCTTTAGGGCTAATCTCCTGTTTTTTTGGGGGGTATTTTAGTTGTTTTAGTTGGTCTTTTATCTCTTTTAAATAGGTAATTATTTGTATAGTGTCGAGGGCAGATTTATAAGTGTTAGCCCACCTAGCTAACTGATTTAAGTTGTTACCTATTCTCGCTATTTGTGCGGTTCGAGATCTTTCCATCGAACGGTCTTTTACGTTCCATACCCTGACTTTTTGTAGCGATTGTCTTATAAGTTCTGACATGGGTAATCCGGCGGCATGGGCTTTAGCTTCCCATTCTAATTTTTCTTCTGGGGTTACTCTTACTTTGATCCAATCTGTTCGCTTAGATTTTACCATCAATTTGAGAACTTTAAGAAATTAAGTATCAGTTAGAAGCAGTGTTATTTCTCCTTTTCCTACTGCCTTTTAGGGGGTTCTAGGGGGTGTCCCCCTAGACATTCTACCGCGTTTGGTGACATTAGGAGCGTAGCGAGTTTTGTCACCACGCGGAGTAGGCTGGCTTTAGATAAACTACTAAAAAATAATCTAACTCCTTATCTCAGCTAGATTCCTCTCTTTTCAATTATGTTGTTTTATCTGTAAATAAGTATATATCGATCTATTTTTAAAATCAATACTTGTAACTACATTTTAAAATTACTTTTTATAGTGTATAAGCTTATTCCTTATAACTCTCTCTATTATTGTTTACTTAACCTGATATGATTCTGTACTGTCGATCTATTAATGAAAAGTGATTCTTTATAATGTAGGTAATAATTTACCTACATTTTATTTGGACAAATTTAGTAAGGAATTTCAGAATCTTTCTTAGAGTTTTTATCTAAAGCTTGATTGACTAGTGAAAGAATTATCTGCTTAACCTTACTTTTAGGAACTCCAAATTGCTGGCTAAGTTCCGATACTTTATCTTCCAATTTATCTTCTAAATCTACATCTAAATCAGAATCTATGTCTATTGGAGATTTTTTAGTATTTGGAATAGTTTCTTGTTCCCAAGCTCTACATAAATCCTTATAATTTTTAGCTCGACTACGAAGAATCACATGAGGATTAACCATGTAAGTATTTTTACGACCAGATGTATCTATTACTTGTAAATAACCTTTTGAAATTAATTTCTTAAGAGATTTAGCAATAGCAGGTCTATGAATTTTTAATTGATCCGAAAGTTCTTGCTGAGATAAATTAAAAATATTTTCAAATCCAACATTTGCTAATATAGCTAAAAATACTCTTAGATCATTACCCGAAAGATCTTTATCAGTAGCTAAACCTAGCATCTCATTTGAAAAATAACGACCGTAATCGTCTTTTAGATATTTATTAGGTTTCGCAAAGATATTGACCACTGAATCTTCAGGATAATAGACTTCTAATTTTCTAGACATTATCAATTGTACTTTATTAATCTATTGTACTCTATAGGATACAATATTGTACCATATAGAATACAATAGAATCTCTGAAACCTACTCTACGTAAGACTTTTATTTTTTACTTCCTGTATCTTGTAGAAAATCAGCGAATATCATGAGCTGATTTTCACCTTTGGCGCAGCCCCTCAAGGGGGCGATTCTGCGCGGGGGTAAGTAAAAATTACCGAGCGTTAGCGAGAACAGTTTTTAGATCGCTTTTCGATTAAATCCTAGTTTTTTCTGGGTCTCAATTCCTCTACAACTAAGTTACACTATAGTCGCAGTACCCTTGAGACAATTACGATGGATACTCAATTTATGAGAAAGATGTGGAATCAACGTGCCAAAAAAGATGCATTCTACTATATAGAATCTGCATTTTGGGATGGCAATATTGAAAAATTCTTTGCCCTAGGTGAAGAGCGAACGCAGCTTATTCTCGATCCCATCTTAAACGAGGTCAATATTGATCCTCAAAAGTCTCACATTCTTGAAATTGGTTGTGGAGTAGGTCGTTTCAGCCGTTCACTTTCTAACCGTTTTCAACAGGTAACAGCTGTTGATGTTTCTAACGAAATGATTAATCAAGCCCGAGATTTACATCAACCCACACTCTACCCTAACCTAGACTTTCAACCAACAGATGGTACCTCTCTAGGTTGCATATTTTCTAACAGTATTGATGTTGTTTTCTCTTACGAAGTCTTTCAACACATGCCTTCACCAGAAATTATTTTGAAAAATCTAGAAGAGATTCGTAGAGTTTTACGCCCCCAAGGCATTGTCTATATACATCTCATGACCAATCATGGTAGATTCAAGAAATTTATCAAGAAGCTGTTAAAACAGCTTATTCCACAGACTGTTTGGCAAACTCTGGGTTTTGCTTCTTTGACTTTTGATTCTACTTGGACGGGCACTTCATTAAGTCCTAAACAAATTCAAGAATTTTGCGAAGCAGTAAACTTAAAGTTTATAAGATTAGTAGATGACCCAACTCATGGTTCTGGCGATCGTGTGTTTCTATTAGCTACATCAGCGAGTTGAGAAAGTGTCTTAATACTATATATAAATTATTAAAAATTGAGCCGCAAAAAAACAACCGAGCGTAGCGAGAACAGTTTTTAGATCTCTTTTCGATTAAATCCTAATTTTTAAAAAATAAGCCGCTAATACGGAATTTCAGAATCTTCTTCTGATTCTTTATCTAAAGCTTGATTAACTACTGAAAGTAAAATTTGTCTGACTTTACTTTGAGGAACTCCAAACTTTTGACTTAATTCTGAAACTTTATCGTCCAACTTGTCTTCAAGGTCAGGTTCTAAATCTAAATCGATATCTACTGGTGAATTGTTAGTATTTGGCGCAGTTTCTTTATTCCAAGTTTTTTTTAATTCTTTGAGATTCTTAGCTCTGGATTTAAAAACTACATTTGGGTTAATCATATAAATATTTCTGCGACCAATTTTATCTATAACTTGTAGATAGTCTTTAGAGATTAGTTTCTTGATGCTCTTCGATATATTTGCTTGAGATATACCTAACTGTTTTTCTAATTCCTGCTGTGAAATATTAAGTATGTTTTCATAACCAAGATTGCCTATAATAGCTAGGAGAACTCTAAAGTCTGTTCCCGAAAGATCTTTATCTACAGCTAAACCTAGTGCTTCGTCTGAAAAAAGACGAGTGTGAGAATCTTTTAGATACTTGACTGGTTTAGGATAGATATTAACCACAGCCTCTTTTGGATATCGAACTTCAATCTTATTATCCATGATACTGTAAACAAGAATCTATTATGTTACTGATAACATAATAACATGTTACTGATAACATAATAACCGAGCTTGAAATCTGTTCCACGAAAGAACTTCAAATTTTCCTTTCTTGTATCATTACCAAAATCAGGTAGCAAAGCGACTGATTTTGACGATATGTGCAGCCCCCCAAGGGGGCGGTTCTGCGCGGGGGTAATGAAAAAACAACTGAGCGTTAGCGAGAACAGTTTTTAGATCGCTTTTCGATTAAATCCTAATTTTTCAAAAATAAGCTTCTAATATCGCTTTCTAGACCCTTTATAGGGTTTATGAGGGGGAGACCCCCTCAAACTCCCCCCTTTGGCAGTAGGGGAAGGAGATTTCTATTCGTCAACTTTTGATTTTCTTGACTCTTATTAGAGGCGATCGTGATAATTTCTATAGTAATTTACAGTAAACTACTTTCCATCAGAATTAAAGAAGCCCAAGATTATTAAATCTTGAGCCTCTTTAATTTCTAATTGCTAACTAGAACAGATTTAGTTTAAAACTAATTGCTAAAAGCCAATTAAATATCCCTAATATAGCTCCTGTTATCTGTAACATAGTTAGAAGTTTACGTGGTTTGATAGGAAGCTTCATAAGTTTTCTCCTCATGAATGGGTTAAGCGAATTTTGTTAAATTCGGTGACGCTCAACAATATTTGACTTACCTATCAGGTCTTAATATAACTTTTTTTATTTGATATGAATGGACATTGTCTATTAATTAGCCAACTAGCCTAATGAATTAATATTTAGAAATAGTGGAGCTTTTGAGTCGATAGATGAAAATAGACCGTCACGGTCGAGCCAAAATTCTCACCCCAGAGGAAATCCAGCTACTTTTTAGCCAAGGATTTACTCTCAATCCGCTTCGAGATCGAACACTGTTTGCTATCTGTCTCTACACTGCCTGTCGAATCAATGAATGCGTAACCCTTCGTACTACCGACGTTTACGACTCTTTTGGCAAAGTACGCCCCGTTTTGATTATTCGTAAGGGCAACACTAAAGGAAAGCTCGCTACCAGAACTATCCCCGTTTTAGAAGATTTAAAAGCAAGATTAAGTAAATACTCTTCTTCTCAACCAAGCGGCTTTCTCTTCCCCGGAAGACACAATAGAGGACATATAACTTCTGATGGTGCTGCCAGAATTCTAAGAGAAGCTTGCCAACGGGTTGGAATTCAAGGAGTTAGTACCCACAGCTTCCGTCGTACCGCCTTAACTCAAATGAGTAACGCCGGAATTCCTTTACGAGTTATACAGGAAATCTCCGGCCATAAAACTCTCCACGAGCTTTATAAATATCTAGAAGTCAGACCAGATCAAGTCTTAGGAGCTGTCTCAACCCTCTCAATGTTAAGCCCCATCGACGATTTAGATAACGTCGGAAAAACGAAGTATGACGGCGTAAAACCCCAAAAAACCTCACAGTAACTACTTTTTAGGTCGGCTTAATTAACAGCCACGACGTAAAACTTAATCGGTTTGATATTATTGGCAAATTAATATCGCTTTCAAAGAAGTATGATAGTAATTCAGGAGGAATAGAGATGTCAAAGAACGAGTCTACTATCCAAGAAATTTATCAAAATATTTCTAACACTTTGTCACCTAGCGATCGCTTACGTTTAGCAGCTTTGATCTTGAACGGTTTAACAGAATCGAACGTCGCTGTTATTGATACTGGCAATACCTGGACTGAGCAAGATTTGACCGAAGTAACGAATTTTTCCTTGCAGTACGCTGCCAATTTCTTCCCCGATACGGAGGAAATTTAAAAAGTGTCATTCAATCCGGGGGATGTCGTAACGGTCGATTTTCCTGGTGTTACGGGCATTAAGCGTCGTCCTGCTTTGGTTATCTCTTCGGCTGCGTACCACGCTAGTCGTCCCGATACGATTGTTGGACTGATCACTACCCGAACGACTGGATTAGGCTCGACTGACTACTTACTTAAAGATTCGGCTGCTGCTGGTTTACGAGTGGAGTCTGTTTTCCGCAGTTTCATTGTTACTTTACCTCCATCTGGTGACTTACCTGCGCTGACCTGATGGTACAGACGCAGGCTTCTCAGTTGCCCATAATTTATGAACAAGGAGAACTTCCTTAGAGGTACTGTTAGTAGTAGACTTTATTACTACCGGATTCCCTTTACGGCGTTTTATAGTTGGGAACAAGCCCAGCCCAACTCTTTTTATGTTAATTCCCGCATTTATATCACGGTCAATTGATAAATTTAATTCTTCGTCCCAATACTCTCTGATATTAGTATTGGTAAAGACAAATTCATCTTTATAACTTAGTAATTGGGATGAATATGCCGGATTTACTTCTAAAACTTGCGCACCAGCTTTTTCAGCTTTGTACTTTAGTATCGAGAAGAATTGACCGAAAGCGGCATCACTCCAAGATTTATTTAAACCAGATTTAGCACTCTGACCATTGGGAATATAGTTTCCATTATCATCTTGTAATGGCTTATTTCGCTTGCTTAAACCTTTAAGATTAAGTAATTCAATGAAGAATACTTTAACCCCGGTCTTTAAAAGTTTTCCTGCGGTATTATAAGCATGGTCGCGTCTGGCTCTAGCGATTTTTTGATGTAATCTACTTTCTCTTTTTGCTAGCTTTTTTCTCGCTTTACTCCCGCGTTTTTTGCTATTTTTACGCTGTGATATTTTCGTTAATTTCTGTTGGGAATTACGACTTGATTTAAGCGCGGGTAATTTAAATCCAACAGAAGTAGCCAGATAGTCGTTTTCGTGCAATACTGCATCCATTCCCAGAGAATTAGACCAGGTTAGGACAATTTCTGGCTTAAAACTGGGAACAGTTTCATCTAGCAATCGTAAGTTTACATACCAGCCATCTGCTTTCTTTATTATCTGTACCTGTTTGAGAATTGCACCATTGGGTAAATGACGATGAGTGCGAACCTTCATCAAACCAATTTTAGGTAAGCACAAATAGAGGTATTTACCAGCAACCGAACAACTATGCAGGTTAATTCCTTGTCCTTCTATGACCAAAGAGCGGAAACGAGCAGTGTTTTTAAACCGAGGTTTACCGCTTCTGTTTCCGTTTTTGTCTCCGGTGATAAAACGATTCATTGCCTTATCTACTCGTTTTGATACCTCCTGTAAAGTCTGAGAAGGAATGCGAGTAAAATCGACCTGCTCGTAACTCCAGCCCACTGTTACAAAATCTTGCTTCAAGACTGGTAGTTGTTTTTTCTGATTGTAATAGTTGGGACGATTCTTTAATTCGGGCAAATGGCAGATTAAAGGACACCGATCGGTGTAGGTACGATTTTCCTCCCACCAATTAAATCTTTCTCCGAGTTGTAAGTTGTACCAATACCGACAAACTCGAAGCCAGTAGTTAAGTTCTAGCTTCTGTATCGTAGTCGGTAGCAATCGATATTGGTACGTATATTTCACAATTGGAGTTTAATAAAATACTACACTGATTATAGCACGAATAGTATATTAATGAAAAAAGATTTTATTTCACGGGGGCGATCTGTATCAGATCTCAAGGCGCATCTGGTTTTAACTACCAAGTATCGGAAATCTGTTTTTAATCTCGCGATGATTAAACGTCTTCATGAAATTTTTGAAGAGTTACTAGATAAATGGGACTGCAAAATTGTCGAATTTAATGGAGAAGAAAACCACGTACATTTACTATTTCAATATCATCCAGAGATTCAACTTAGTAAATTAGTTAATAGTTTAAAAAGCGTAAGTTCAAGGAAGCTCAGACAAGAATTTTTACCAGAATTAGAGCGAGTATATTATAAAAAAAAAGTAGTTTGGAATAGTAGTTATTTTCTGGCTTCATGCGGTGGCGTTACTATTTCTACTTTAAGAAAATATATTGAAAATCAAGATACACCGATTAAATAAAGACTCGCATTCATCCCACGCTCATTCCTGCCAGAATAGAGACGTGGGGCTTCTGCGAGATTAAGCTAAGCTGGCACTATTTAAGTTAGCATTCTGCAAATTAGCCTCTTTGAGAATTGCGTTTAAACATGCACCGCTAAAATTAGCCCCTTTTAAAGAGGCTCGAGTCAGATTAGCCCCGCTTAAATTTGCTCCGCTTAAATTACCCCCATTGAGAATAGTGCCTTGTAAATTAGCATTGGCTAACTTAGCACCGCCTAAATTTGCACCAATTAAGTCGGCATTAGCCAGATTTGCCCCCACTAAATTGGCTGCGCTCAAATTTGCGCCGATTAAGTTAGTATTGCTCAAGTCTGCTGCTGTTAAGTCGGCAGCACTTAAATTAACTCCGATCAGGCTGGCATTTTGCAAGTTAATTTCTTTGAGATTGGCACGAGATAAACAGACACCAATAAGATTTACCCCAGCAAAATTTCTCTCTCCTATTGTATATTCTGCCAATAGGTTATTAACATTTACCATTGCCCTACTCCAGATTTTAATAAATCTTTTGACACGATCGCGCCTGTCAAATTTGCTCCTCGTAAATTAGTATCGGCGATCGCCGCATTGGTTAAGTTGGCGTTTCTTAAATCTGCACCGTAGAGATTTGCCCCTCTTAAATCGGCATTTTGCAAGTTGGCTTCGATCAGATTTGCTCCTGCTAAAATCGCTCCAGTTAGATTGGCATTGCTTAAATTGGCCTTGTGTAACTTAGTACCAGTTAAAATCGCTTCGCTAAGCTTGCTGTAAGATAGATTCGCTCCAGTTAGATTGGCACCGCTAAAATTAACGACGATCGCTGTTGCAGAACTCAAATCTGCTTCCTCGAGCTCGGCTAAGATTAAAAACGCACCGCTCAAGTTAGTTTGTCTGAGTCTGGCGCGGGATAAATTAGCTCGAATCAAATTAATGCCACTAAGCTTTGCCCCTTTGAGATCGGCTCGACTCAATTCTGCATTGCTAAAGTCGCGATCGCCAGAAGCGTATCTTTGCAGTAAAGTTTTAACATTCATTTTTCCGTTGACGATCGATTGTTAAAAGCTATTAGAGTTTTACAATTTCCTCAAATTATTTTTTTATAATTATGGGTGTAGAGGGATTGAAGATTGGCTTAACGTCCTACTTTCAATATATTCTCTGCGGTGCAACTATGGAACTTTTCCGAGACAAAAAGTTAACCAATCCCCCTTCTACAGAGATACCCGATCGCACAGATAATAAAAAGCTCAATCTTTGGTCGCTCGGTTTGCTCGTCGCTGTTTTGGGTGGAGGAATAGCCTATTTGTACTTCGTGCGAACCCAAACCCCAACTATCGAGCCAAAAAAAATTACCCAGATTGCACCCAGAGCGGTAACCGCTTTAGGTAGATTAGAACCAGAAGGAGAAGTAATCAAGCTTTCTGTTGCTAATGCCGAAGATAGTCGCGTCAATGAATTGCTAGTTAAAGAAGGCGATCGCGTTAAAGCCAAGCAATTAATCGCTACCCTGCAAGGCTTAGACCAAAAACAAGCAGAACTAGCTGAAGCGAAACAAAACGTATTAGTTTATCGAGCTAAACTAGAGCAACTTAAAGCCGGAGAAGGGAAACTAGCAGATATTTCCGCTCAAAAAGCTAATATTGCCCGTTTAACCGCGCAATTACGCACCGAAAACCTAGAAAGAGCAGCAGAAATAGCCGACGCTCGAGCCGAGTTAAAAAACGCCGAGATTAATTACGATCGCTATCAAACCCTCTATCGATCGGGAGCAGTCAGTAAATCCGATCTAGACGATCGCCAAGAATCATACCGCAGAGCGCAAGCTAAATTAGATCGAGCCACAGCAAGGTCAGAAAACACTGTTTCTACTTTACAAGAAGCGATCGTCAGAGAAAGAGCCATGCTCGATAAATTAAGGGAAGTTCGTCCGGTAGACTTAGCCGAAGCCGTAGCCGAAGTAGATTATGCGATCGCCAAAGTCAAACGCATCGAATCGGAATTAGAAGACTATTACGTACGCGTACCGATCGACGGACAAATTCTCAAAATTAATACTTTAGTAGGCGAACAAGTAGATACCCGCGAAGGAATTGTCGAACTGGGTAGAACTCATCAAATGTACGCGATCGCTGAAGTCTACGAAACAGACGTTAGTAAAGTAAAAGTCGGACAAAGAGCGACGGTAGTCAGCGAACATGGCGGTTTTGAAGAAAAATTACAGGGTACTGTAGATCGGATTGCTTTGCAAATTAAAAAACAAGACGTACTAGAATCCGATCCTGCTGCTAACAAAGATGCTCGCGTCGTAGAAGTTAAAATACGTCTCGATCCTCAAGACAGCGATCGAGTTGCCCGATTAACTAATTTACAGGTCAGAGTAAGGATCGATCTCGATAGTGGTTAATTGTTAGTCGAAGATAGTGGACAGAGATCGTAAATAAGCGTAATTAGTGGTTAGTTGTCAGTGGAGGCATTTGCCAGAGATCGTAAATAAGCGTAATTAGTGGTTAGTTGTCAGTGGAGGCATTTGTCAGAGATCGTAAATAAGCGTAATTAGTGGTTAGTTGTCAGTGGAGGCATTTGCCAGATATCGTAAATAACCATTAAGTTTTAGGGTTAACTTTTCCACAAGCGGTTTTAGTCGCTCGATTTCTTCAGTTGTTAATAAATTACGAGTATAAGCTCTTCTCGACCAATGCCTTGTTTCGTTTAAAGAACCTCTAGCAATCTTAATAAAACGGCGATTATCTTTGTAATTAAATCTGCCATTCCCCTCCGCGATATTTGCACCGACGCTATCGGCAGAACGAACTATTTGTTTTGCGATCGTATCTTTAGCAAAATTGTCCCAGTCTTTAACAATAAACCAAATTTCATCGGCCAACTTTTCAGCCAGTTGATAAATCTCCAGTTTCTCAAAATTAGACTTATCCAAATTACCAAATACCTACTAACCACTAACCACTAACCTTATTAATCCCAAAATCCCCATCAAAATATCAACCACTAACCACTACCAACTAACCAATACCCACCAACCAATGAAAATTAAAAATCTACTGAAAAGATTTAGCAAAGAACCCCCTTTAGGTTGGGCGCAACTCAATCATAAAAAAGTTCGTTTCTTGGTAGCTAGCGTTGCGATCGCCTTTGCCGATATTATGATTTTTACCATGCTCGGCTTCAAAAGCAGTATGTTTGGCGGTGCTACTAATCTTCACAAACAACTTCGGGGAGACTTATTTTTAGTCAGCAATCGTTCTCAACTTCTTACCGACGGTCAAACTTTTTCTCGCCGCCATTTGTATCGAGCTGAAGCTGTTGATGGAGTGGCATCTGCCAGCCCTTTGTACCTTTCCTATCGAGATTGGGTAAATCCTTGGAATAAGAAAATAACTAACGTTGTGGTTATTGCTTTCGATCCAGTCCGTCCAGTTATCGATCTGCCTGAAGTAGACCGACAGCTAGAACAAATTAAACTACCCGACACGATCCTCTTCGATCGCCTATCTCAGCCTATTTTTGGCCCCGTATCCGAGTCTTTCGATCGAGGAGAAACCATTACAACTGAAATATCGGGGCGCAGAATTAAGGTCGGGGGAATTTTTACTTTGGGTAGCACTATTTTTATCGAAGGGCATATTATTACTAGCGATTTGAATTACCTGCGCTTGTTCGGTGCGGACAGGTTCGATCGCCTCAAACTTGGCATTCTTCACCTCGAGCCTAATGCAGATTTGGCAACAGTACAGAGAAACGTTCGGGCTAGTTTACCCAAAGATATTCAAGTGATGACCCATCAAGAATTGATTGAATTTGAAGAAGAATATTGGGCTAACGTTCCTGGGGGAATACTTTTTAACTTTGGCGTTATTATGGGATTTACAATCGCAGTGGTGGTTGTTTACGAAGTCTTGTATGCAGATATTAACGACCATTTAAAAGAATATGCCACCCTCAAAGCGATGGGCTACTCGGATCGGAATCTGTTAATAGTTGTATTTCAAGAAGCAATTATTATGGCAGTATTTGGGTTTATTCCTGGATTTTCTGGTTCGGTTGGGATATATGCCCTGCTCGGATATTTAAACCGAATTCCACTGCCGATGAGAGCCGATGTTGCTTTGCAAGTATTTGTTATTACCGTTCTAATCGGCTTAATTTCAGCAGCGATCGCCAGTAAAAAACTTCGCTCGGCCGATCCTGCGGAGGTATTTTAAATCTGGCGATCGATGGAGCGATCGCAACTCATCAAAAGACTATTGAGACTCAAGGAGCAAACAATGAGCTACAAGCGTGTTGTAATTACTAAATTTGGCTCCGCGCGGGTAATAAAATCAATCGAAGAAAGTAATTTACCAGAACCGGGCTTTGGTGAAGTGAGAATCAAAGTGCTGGTGACGAGCGCGGCTTTTACCGATGTGATGATACGAGAAGGGAAATATCCCGATCTTAAAAAAAAGCCCCCTTTCTCTCCAGGCTACGATATGGTAGGCATTGTAGACAAATTAGGAGAAGGTGCAAACCGCTTTAAAGTCGGACAGCGAGTAGCAGATCTGACCGTCATAGGATCGTATTCTGAGTATATTTGTCTGCCTGAAAACCGTTTGACACTCGTACCTGAGGATCTCGATCCGGCAGAAGAAGTTTGTTTGATTCTCTCTTATCTTACTGCTTATCAGATGTTGCATAGGGTAGCAAAAGTCAAGAGAGGCCAGCCCATTTTAATACACGGTGCGGGGGGAGCTGTCGGCACGGCGATGATTCAACTAGGCAAGCTGCTCGATCTCGAAATCTACGGAACTGCCTCCAAATCTAAGCACGAACTAATTGCCAGTTTGGGAGCAGTGCCAATCGACTATCAAACAGAGGACTTTGTCGAGCGGATTAAGACTCTGACAAAGGATGGAGTAGATGCTTGTTTCGATCCGATCGGTGGCGATAATCTAAAACGTTCCTTTAGGGTGCTTCGACAACATGGCATTTTAGTATCTTACGGTTTCTACAATGCGGTAATAAGAAAAAGTGGCGGCATTCTAATAGATTTTCTCAGACTCAAACTTTGGAACATTTTGCCGAACGATCGCTCGACAGCATTTTACTCTATTGCTGCTTTACGCCAGAAACATCCCACTTGGTTCTCTGAGGATTTGAGCGAATTGCTAAATTTGTTGGCACAAAGAAAGATCGAACCGATTATTTTCAAGCGCATGCCACTATCAGAAGCAAAGCAAGCTCACGAACTCATTGAGAAGGGAAAAGTGCAAGGAAAAATTGTCTTGAACGTTGCTCCAATGCCCGTTTAAAACTAATATTAACTACTAACTATTAACCATGTCCTCTAAACGAGTTGTCACCATAAATCACCTCAATCATGCTTTCGGTAAGGGTAAACTACGCAAACCCGTATTATTTGACGTAGATTTGGATATTTTTGCCGGAGAGATTGTCATTATGACCGGGCCTTCCGGTAGCGGCAAAACTACTTTATTGACTTTAATCGGCGGATTGCGATCGGTTCAGTCGGGTAGGGTTAAAGTTCTCGGACAAGAACTGTATGGTGTTAGTCAAGAACGATTAGTCCGAGTTCGCACTCAAATCGGCTTTATTTTTCAATCCCATAACTTGCTATCTTGTTTGACGGTAGAGCAGAATGTCCGAATGTCCCTCAGACTGCATCAGAATATTTCTTTTGCAGAACGCAGTCTTATGACCAGAAATATTTTAGAAGCAGTGGGACTAGGAGAGACATTAAATTTTTATCCAAATAGCCTTTCAGGAGGACAGCAACAGCGCGTGGCGATCGCTCGTGCTTTAGTTTCTCAACCCCAATTGGTCTTAGCTGACGAACCTACCGCAGCTTTAGACAGTAAATCTGGTCGCAATGTTGTTGAAATTTTGCAGCAATTAGCTAAACAACAAGGCTGCACGATTCTTTTAGTTACTCACGACAACCGCATTCTCGATATAGCCGATCGGATCGTACACATGGAAGATGGTCGATTGGCAAAGGATACGGCTTTAGTTTCTGACTCTTTTTTGTCACTCTAGGCAGTCGATTGTATCACTTCCACCATCAAGCTTTTAGGTGATATCGATTCAATCCTTTTGTAGGCAATAATGGTTCTCTACCCGACAGAACCCTAATTTTTGCTTTAAAAATTGCATTAATTGAGGCAAAGAATCCCGATCGGATAAATTAAGAGCTTTAATCCCTGTTAATTTTTCTACTAATTTAATTCCTGCTGTAGTGCTAGTTGCTACCCCACTAATAAGATCTGGAGTGATAGCAAAACTTTGACTTACGCCAATCACCGCGTAAGGATCGGAAGCACACAGCACAGTATAACGAATTTGCTCTTTCATTTCTTCAAGAACGATCGAGCCGTTATAAGGTTCAAAAGGAGATGCTCCTGCTTCTGCAACTACTACATCGGGTTTTTCAGCTGCTATCTTCTGCAGTAATTGGCGCAAACAAAAACGAAATTCCTCTGGCGGACAAATCGAAGAAGGAAGACCAACATCGACAAAATCGAAGATTCGATCGGCTCCGGCATCGCCCATAGAAAGAATATCTCGGTAGCGACCAGCTCCAGTCAACTTTGTGCCGATAACTTTCAAACCGAGTTGTTTAAGCTGATTGATGATTACTCTAGCTGCCATTGTCTTTCCTGCCGACATAGAGGTGCCGATAATCATTACAGTAGGACAATTATAATCGTTATTTGATATCGAAGGAACGAAATCCTTCATGCAGACCTTGTGGTGTTCTCGAACTACATGACCTCTATACAGCAAAGAAGTTGGCGGCACGAGTAAAAATGACATAGAGGTGGCGCGTCCAAAAAGACCTGCTGCGGTTAAATTATTCATGCGCCCGTCAGTTTCAATTGATTGCCAACTTCCCACGAGTTCTAAAGTTGCTTGACGCACACCAAAAGCTCCGACAATTAAATCCCCTTCGAGCAAACTGGCCATTCTTCCATTGCTCAGTTCGACTTTCGATGTTTGATGCAAAGGCGGAATTACTTCGCCAACAACATAATCTCCGGCTGCCCATTGCTCTCGCGGCAAAGGTTGATAGGTAAAAGAACGAGACTGGAGATCCGAAATTCTCGTTAGAGTGCTGAATAAATAATTTTTAAACATGATTTTATTGATGATAGTATTTGCTGTTGTTGAAAACTAACACTATTTGTCAAGTTGAAAAATGGAAAAAAATCAAAACTTGGGTAGATAAAACCAATTCCCTAAAATAATGCTACAGATCGATTTTCCGAATCTGTTGCCTGTCTTGGCAGACGTTCCCTTGCGCGTGAGCCTCGCGCGGGCTTCTGCCGATGTTGCCTGTTGCCTGTTGCCTTTTGTCACCGAAGTGTAGCAACTTTAAACAGAATTGATATAAAACCTTTTCTCCTCAACCCATGTCAGTATCGATCGCATCGGTGAAATTTTGTCTGGCAATTCTAGCTCGAGATCGAGCCAATTCTTTTGGAGTTAGCTTTTTAGGTAATTTGAATAATCTTTTCCACAGCTTTTTTGCGTTCACCCGGATTTATCTAACTGTTAAGGGTTCTAACAGCAAGCGAGCAAGTAAAGCTGACCTTTCGATCGTTGGATCTAAATAAACGAACTCTCCTGGAGCGTGAGCGCGATCGCCTACTGCACCCAAACCATCCAAGGTTGGAGTCCAAAGACTGGTAGTATTGCCATCAGAACCACCTCCGGCAGTACCTTGTTCGATTTCAATTCCCAACTCGGAAGCTGCGGAACGGGCTAACTGCCAAAGCTGTTGATTTCCTGGAGTTTTTTCCATCGGTTCTCGACCGATGCCTCCTTCGACGAATATTTGAGTACCTGGAATACTCGGCTCTATACTGAAAATTTTTTGCTCGATTTCTCGCGCATCTTCTTGGCGCAGCACCCTTACATCTACCACCGCTTTACTTTCTGGAGCAATTACGTTTGGGCGGATACCGCCGTCGATCGTGCCGACATTGATAGTGATTCCTTTCTCGGCATCGTTGAAAGAAAATAATTTTTGAACGATCGCAGCAAGTTCGAGAATGGCACTAGCTCCTTTTTCTGGTTCTAAACCAGCATGAGCTGCTTTGCCAATTACCCTAATTGTAAATCTGCCTACCCCTTTGCGTTGGGTTTTTAGTTTGCCTGCAGGCCCGAGGGAAGGCTCCATGACAAAGGCGCGATCGGCTCGTCTGGCTAATCTTTCAATCTGAATCCTCGAAGAGCGACTGCCGATTTCTTCGTCTGAGTTAATTAAGATAACTGGTGCTACTTCCGGTTCGATATCGAGGGCAAGGAGAGCTTCTAGGGCAAAGATAGTAATTACCAATCCTGCTTTCATATCGTAAACTCCGGGGCCGTAAATTTTTCCTTGTTTAACCTTCAGGGGCATTGTTGTTAAAGTTCCTAAAGGCCAAACCGTATCGCAATGTCCCAGCAGAAGTTGAAACGGCACATTTTTGCGGCGATCGCCAGGGATGGCCAGTAAGTGTCCTCCCGTCTCGCGACCCCGAAGGTGGCGAACTCGATAGTTTCTCTTTTGCAAAGCTCGATCGAGCAAAGCTAATACCTCAGTTTGCGCTGCGGGCACTAAAGAGGGCGATTCTGCCAGAACTAGCTTTTCCAATAAACTAATCATTGCACTGCGGCGACGATGAAGATAATCTAAAAGCCGTCGTGCAGTTTGAGTAGAAGTAGGTTTAATCTTTATCACTGTTTGAAACCAGCATGAAAGGGAAATGAGTTACTGCGATCGATTTTGGCGTAGCGTCCGGGATAGAGATAAGCTAGCAAAGGTGCTTTTAAAAGTAAGTCGCGATCGTCTCGTTCGTAAAAACGCAGTGCTTCTTCTCGAACTTTAGCGGCGACTATTTTCCCAGCGATTAGACTATTTTTACCAAAACCGTCCACGATCCGATCTAATTGGCACTCTAGAAAGAGATAAGCATCTTCGAGCAAAACTCCATCGATCGCCGAAGCGGGAAAAGTAGGTAAAGCAGCAAGAGCAGGTTTGGAAT
This sequence comes from Prochloraceae cyanobacterium, assembly GCA_030065265.1. Classification (GTDB taxonomy): domain Bacteria; phylum Cyanobacteriota; class Cyanobacteriia; order Cyanobacteriales; family JASJDA01; genus JASJDA01. The sequence continues at coordinate 6,035 of JASJCW010000071.1, read as the reverse complement.
CGTCGTCGCAACGAGGTGCGGCAGCAAGGCTAATTGAAACCACCCGATCGGGTCGGGGAAAGCTGACGGTAAATGCCCGCTCGCGACGAATATTTTGATAAGTACGATGTTGCGGAGTGCAAACAAACCCGAAATAGTTTTCCCAGCCTAGAGGTATCGCCATATGTTTCGGTGCTAGATCGTAGCCGCCTCCTGCTTCTTTTGTCCCGACAACAATCAGGGGAGCAACGCAGAAGAATCGATCCCATATTGGTCGATCGAGGTCGAGACTTACAAGGGAATCGCTGGTAAACTGAGGCATAATTGTTATCTCCTTGAACCGAAGATTTTTTCTAGGTTCTCAATCGATATAATTTTTTTTTACTGCTCCAACTTACTCTAATCGAGCTAATAATTTTCGGTACGAAAAAACTTTATTTTAGATCGGGCTAAAAATGCAGTTGAAAGGGAAGAAAACAAAGTTTTTATTCAAAAAAATACTAGTTGCATCTATCTAATATTCTATCTCAAATGCTATTTTTTTTAAGCTATAATCAACTTTTATTTACCGAACTCGCATTTAAATAATCAATCGTTCGTGACAAGCTCTAGTTCTGATGAATGCTTACAAATTGATTCAAAGCAATAGGGATTTGCCGGCATAACCTGAGTTCAACAGAATCTTAAAGCCCGATTCTCTTCTAACATAAAACTATTATTATTTCCTCGATCTAAATAATAATTCATCCTTGCATCCAACTCAGGTGAATAGCAATATATTTTCACAACTATTATCGACAAAAAATTGTAGTATTTAATTAAAGAGCGTATCAATTGTAATAATGTTACAGGTTTGTATTTCCTCTGGATCTCAAATTGCGGCTGATGCAGGCGCAGAAATAGCCGCTAGGGGAGGAAATGCTGTAGACGCAGGTTTAGCTGCTGCTTTAGTTTCGATGTGTACCGATATAGGAGTAATGGCTCCAGGTGCGAGCGGATTTATTAATATTTGGCCTGCAAACGGCCGACCCCTCGTAATCGATGCTTATGCGGAAATGCCCGGAAGAGGACTCTCAGCAGATAGTTTCGATCGCGCTAGAAAGAAAGTTTCTTTTGACTATGGGGGCGAAATCAGCACCGTGATCGGCTACGGTTCGATCGCTACTCCAGGAATGTTTGCCGGCTTAAAACTAGCCTCTCAGAAATACGGCAATCTTTCTTGGTCGGAAATAATAGCTCCTGCTTTAGAGTGGGTAGAACGAGGATTTCCTTTGACTGGTGGTGCGGCCGAATATTTACTTTATACTCATCAAGCTATTTTTAGCTGGCATCCTGAAAGCGATCGCATTTTACATCGTAGTGATGGCAGCTTGTTACGAGAAGGTGAAATCGTTCGCATTCCAGATCTGGCCGCTAGCCTGAGATTGCTAGGCGAACGGGGAGCTGAAGCTTTTTACTGCGGGGAAATTGGCACAAAAATTGCCGAAGAGATTCAAGCAAATCGAGGACTTCTGACCGCAGCAGATCTCCGAGCTTATCAAGTTTACGAACGCAGAGCGATTACTATCCCCTTTGGCGAATGGCAAATTGCTATCAATCCACCCCCAGCAATTGGCGGGGCTTGTTTGGCAGCGATGTTGTTGCTCTTAGATAACGCAGAATTTCGGCAATGGGATTCCCGAGCGATCGGCCGGCTCGTCAAAATACAAGATGCAGTTCTTAACTATCGTCGCGAGTATTTAGAGAAAGATGGTTCGAGATTGTTAGGCGATCGAGTAGCTCGTTTGTTGCATTTAGCCAGATCGGGTAACTATCAAAACTTACTCGGATCTCCTTCGACCATTCACGTTTCCAGTGCAGATACTGAAGGACTGGCTTGTTCGATTACAGCATCAGCAGGTTACGGTTCTGGAGTGATGGTAGGGGGAACGGGAATCTGGCTGAATAATTCTTTAGGGGAAATTGAATTGAATCCTCAAGGATTAGCAAAATTAGTCCCTGGAATTCGTTTGATTTCTAATATGGCCCCAACTATTGCCAGACATCCAGACGGAACGGTACTAGCAATTGGCTCTCCAGGAGCTTCCCGCATCACCACAGCTATAGCTCAGGTACTGCTTCATTTTCTAGTGCGAGATCGACCTTTAGCAGAAGCAATTACTAATCCTCGCCTTCATGTTGAGATATTTGGAGAGCAGGATACTGTAGCTTTTGAAGCCGGTCTGAATTTAGATTTGCCCGGATTTCAGACTCGTCCTTTTGGGGATCTGTCGATGTATTTTGGCGGAGTTCAAGCAGCCCTAGCCAAACCTAACGGCCAACTTTTAGCCATAGCCGATCCCAGGCGTACTGGAGGAGTGGCTTACACTTAAGCGCGGATGCGATCGATTTAATGTTAATAGAAAGTTCGGCACGCTTTGGCTTTTTTATAATTAAATACCAGAGGATAAAAAAATGCTGCCAGATTTAGGAGCATGTGGCTCGAGTTACAGCGATCGATTCGAGCAACTTCAAAGTCAATTAAATCAAGATCCTCTCGGTCTCAACTTATTTGAAACCAAGAGCTGCGATATTTTAGTGATACCATCTTTGAGTATCGATATCGGTGTCGCAGAAAAAATATCGGGTCTAGTTCACTACGAAGAAAGATTGTTATTTTCTCTAATTCACTTACGAAATCCAGACTCTCGCGTAATTTACGTTTCAGCAATACCACTTTGTCCGCTAATTATTGATTACTATTTACATTTATTGCCGGGAATTCCCCTATCCCACGCCCGCGATCGCCTCATCTTAATATCTACTTACGATAATTCTTCTCAACCTCTAACCAAAAAAATACTAGAACGCCCTCGTTTGATAGAAAGGATTAAAAGAGCTTTACGACCTGGCAAATCTTATATGGTCTGTTATAATTCGACCGTTCTAGAACAAGAATTATCTTTAAAACTGGAAATACCTTTACTAGCGGCTTCTCCTCGCTTGCTATACTGGGGTTCTAAAAGTGGCAGTCGGGAAATTTTTGCCGAAGCTAAGATTCCCCATCCCGACGGCAGTATTAAACTTGCTTGTGTAGACGATCTCATTTTAGCTGCAACTTCTCTATGGGAAAGGCAACCAAACTTAAAAAGAATGGTAGTTAAATTAAATGAAGGCTTTTCCGGCGAAGGCAATGCAATCTTAGATCTTCAAGCAATAAAAGATTACGCTCCAGGGCTTGCCAGCCACAGCCAAAGATTAATTACCATTAAAAATTGTTTGTCAGATTTGCGCTTTCAAGCCCCCGAAGAAACTTGGGAGAAATTTTCTGCTAAGCTCGTTAAACTAGGTGGAATTGTCGAAGCATTTATTGAAGGAGATAACAAGCGATCGCCCAGCTTTCAAGGTTATATTACTCCGAAAGGCGAAGTAGAAGCCCTCTCGACTCACGATCAAATTTTAGGCGGGCCGGACGGTCAAATTTATCTCGGTTGCCGCTTTCCAGCTGCCGAAAGCTATCGTTTGCAAATTCAAGAAATGGGTCTTAGTGTCGGAATGGCTTTAGCTCGCAAAGGAGCGATCGCCAGTTACGGAGTCGATTTTATTGCCGTGCCAAACTCAGATAATTCTTGGGAAATTCAAGCTTTAGAAATTAATCTGCGTCAAGGCGGTACTACTCATCCTTTTATGACTTTAAAATTGCTGACTAGCGGCAGTTACAACTGTCAAACGGGTTTATTTTACACCCAAGAAAATCGAGCTAAATACTACATCGCTTCGGATAATTTACAAAAAGAAATTTACAAAGGATTGTTACCGCAAGATTTGATGGATATTATTGCCACTCACAATTTACATTTCGATACCAGTCACAAAACTGGCTGCGTGTTTCATTTAATTGGTGCTCTTTCTCAGTATGGCAAAATTGGTTTGACTTGTATCGGAAATTCCTGGCAAGAAGCAGAAAATTTGTACGATCGCGTCGAACGAATTTTAGATTGTGAAAGTCAAATTGATTTTAATAATAACTCTGCCCCTCTTTCTTCTCAATTTTTGTCATTACCATGATTTGATTCGTGAAAATTGAATTCTGACAAAAAACACGCGAGTTACATTTATTTAGGGAGAAATTATCTTGCAAAAAACAAGTGCAAATATACCCCAAATCTTATTACTTTCAGCAAGTGGATTGTCTAAAAGTTTTGACGGGCTTGAGGTTTTAAATAATGTTAGCATCAGTCTCAAGCCCGGCAGTATTACTGGCTTAATCGGGCCTAATGGTGCTGGCAAAACAACTTTATTTAACCTGCTTTGCCATTTTATCGATCCCGATCGCGGAGAAATAATTTTTGATGGCCAACCTATTCACGATTTACAACCGTATCAAATTGCTCGCAAAGGTATGGTTCGTACTTTTCAAATAGCAAGAGTTCTTGCTCGCTTAACGGTACTAGACAATATGTTGCTAGCACCATCACCTCAAACTGGCGAGCAATTTCGTCAAGTTTGGTTTCAAAGTAACAAAATATTAGCCGAAGAGCGAGAAAATCAAGAAAAAGCGATGTTTATTCTCAAATCGGTAGGATTGGCTGACAAAGCCCGCGATTATGCCGGTGCTTTATCTGGAGGACAACGGAAGCTCTTGGAAATAGCTCGGGCTAGAATGTGCAATCCCAAGCTGCTTTTGCTAGACGAGCCTACTGCTGGAGTCAATCCTATTCTCGTCGCTCAAATCTGCCAACACGTTATTGATTGGAACAAAAAGGGGATTTCTTTTTTAATTATCGAACATAACATGGATGTTGTTATGTCCTTGTGCGATCGAATCTGGGTTTTAGCCGAAGGGAAGAATCTCACTAATGGTAGTCCCGAAGAAATTCAAAATAATCCTCAAGTCTTGCAAGCTTATCTTGGTAATTAAACTTGTTCGATTTGCTTAATACGAGGATAAGCAAGCGCATCACCATACTCGCAATTGCCGTCAGTTTTTCAAATTATCGATTGCAGCAATACGAACCATTGCCGATCGATCTAAAGCTAATGTTTGTAAAGTATAAATTGAAGTATTTACATTGCTTGCTACTTGACGACGAACCTCATTGCTAAAATCGTCTGCTAGTTCTTCTAAAAGATAAAGTGGCGTATTTTGGTTACTTGCGACCCCGATGCGTACTCGATCGTTTTTATCCTTAGTTAGTTTTTCTAAAACATAAAGCGGAGTCTTAGAATGAATTGCCACTAACTGGCGAATCTCATTGTCTTTGCGATCTGCTAGTTTTTCTAAAACGCACATTGGAGTATTATGATTTTTGACAATAGCGGCAAGTACGGCTTTATTATTGGTACTAGATGACAATTGTTCTAATTGTGCTGCTCGAGTGTTTGCATCGAGCGCAATCTTTAGTTCAACAAACATGATGACTTCACTCCTTAAGCTTTAAGAGAAAAGCAATCTTTTTCTGAGTCTCATAATTCCTCTTGATTTCAGAATCTAAACCTAGACCCAACTTACTTGTAAATATAATCAATTAATTTGGCTTCTGAGTGCGGGATCGAATTGAGCATCAAGCTAGAAGCTGCCAAATATGAGATCGGTCTATGCTAATGACTCGCTGAAGATCGGCTTATAATACCTACCAAAAATAGCCCTTTGTTTCCACTAAAACTTCTAACCAAGTTTTACGAGCTGTTAAAGGAACAGTTTGACAAGTTATTAATAACTTATTCATTTGTGGCTCAAAAATCGCTTGACAATTTTTAAATTTTCTGGGCCAATCTTTTTCTTGAAAATGTTTTGGAAACTCTAGCTCAATCGTAACAAGACCATTAGCTTGAGATGAATATATTGTCTTGATATTGTTATTAATCATTTTTCTAATCTCCTTGAGATTTAAAAAACTTTGTTTTTAAATTTCGTCATTTTCTCAAAAACTCTATATCTCAACCTGATAATAAATTTTCCTTTTCAACTACAAAAAGAATTATTTTTTAATACCATTTCTGAAAAATCACGCTACAGATAACACTAAAAGCTAGGATTGACTAAAGCCTTATCTGACCCCTGACCCCTGACTTTG
>JASJCW010000070.1 GCA_030065265.1 Prochloraceae cyanobacterium | reverse complement strand
TTGGTAAGTAGCTAGTAAGCCCCAAAGTCGATTATTATCGTAAATTGGCACGATAATATAAGCTTTTGCTTGATATCTTTCGAGGGATTCTAAATAGCAAGGACTGAAAGAAGCAGAATAAATATCATCAACAACTCTCGGAGTTTTATTCTTAACAAAAGTTCCTCCAGCACTTTCTTGCAAATAAGTATCGTTATTAAAAGGAGTGACGAGATCGCAACTTTCATTGATACTAACTTCACTACTAAAAACATCGGGATCTGTTTCTTGAAGATCGGCTAAAGCAATCCATTGCTCGCCAACTGATTCGGCAACTATTTGACCGCTCCAATCTTCATGAAAACGATAAATAACCGTGCGATCGCTTTTTAATAATTGTCTGATTTCTTGAGTGATAATTTTAAAAATAGCAATCGTATTAGTCGATGTTTGAATCTGTTTAATGACTCGTTCGATTCCTCTTTTTTGTTCTAATTCTTTTTGCAATTGTGCTTGCAAGCGATCGGGTTGAAGTGCCAAAATTATTTCTTGCACTACCATCAATAAAAGATTAATTTCGTTTTCTTGCCAAGTTCTTGCTTCGCTGCATTGTTGTAAGACTAATAATCCCCAAATTTCCTTTTCTACTGATATTGGTAAAGCGATACTTGTCTTAATTTGAAATCGATCTAATAATTGTTTTTGATAGGGACTAAAACCATTGCGATCTATATTCTGAATTTCAACTATTTGCTGTTGCGTATATTCTTCTTTTTTACTAGCTCCAAAACACAATGCAGGTAGATTCTCATTCCAAGTTGGTGTCCATCCTTCTAATAAAGATTCTGCTACTACTTTGCCATTTTTATCGCTATCAAAACGATAAATTAAAACTCGAGTGACATCAAATTCTATTCTAATCGCACCGACTATGCGAGCAAAAAGAGTTTCTATATCTCGATTATCTGCTAAATTGTCAGTTATTCTCGCGAGGCGATCGCGCTGACTTTTAAATAACTTCATTGCCAAATCTGGAAACTTATCCGATAAATTTTCCAGCAAGTTAATTTCTTGTTTTATTTGAGATTTACCCAATCCTCCCAAACGTTCTAACTCTAGTTTAATTACTTTTACTGCTGTTTGATATTGTTCTAATTCTTGAAGATTGATTTTATTTTTATTGATTAGATCTTTATTTTTTTCTTCTGTAAAACTCATCGCAAAAACCTCAATTGTTATATTTTTATTGCCAATCAAATAAAGCACTCAACTTTAAGAGCGTTAATAACTGTCTTTCTCTGTCGATAAAATAGCCTGCAATAAAAGGAAGTAATTCTTCTGAAAAGAGATCTTGACATTCTAAATGCATATCTTGACAATTCAATTCTAAAATATCGTTAATTTCGTAAACGCAGAAACCTAAAAAATGACCGTTAAATTCAATTACTATTGTCATTAAATATAAGCGTTTTAATTCAGAAGTATCCATTTCTTCCGCAGACCCGAATAAATGCCTAAGATCGATTATCCAGAGCATTTCCGTGCGCCAGCTATAAATTCCCATGACGCGATCGCCCATTTCTGGGATGGGTAAAATCTCAGTTTCAGCGATCTTTAAGATTTCAGTTACCCTCTCTGCTGGCAAAAGTACGCGAGTCTGAGAATTTAATTGAAATTGCAAAAACTTCTGTAAATTTTTATTTTCTTCAGTATTTATTTTATCGACTATACCCACAGTGACAATATTGCGATCGACTGAATTAGACATTTCACTATTGACTGAGAACCGATCGAATTTTAGCAATAATTTATCATTTAATTTCAAGTCAAATTATAATAATTATTCTTCTTTTTTATTTACTAAAATCTACTTTATTTAAAAAAAATTAAAATATTTGTATCGATCTCTTTTTAAACAAAAAAACCCCTCGATAACCAAGGGGAAGAGAGAACGAAAGGAAAATGAGCTAGTATTGTGGCTTTTTCAAGTTGCCTCTAAATTAATATTTAGAATTACTTCTTTTCCTTTATGCATAATTTCTCGTCTTGTAACAATTGTTAATCGAATGAAGTGCGAGACATTACTTAAATTACGGGAGCATTGGGAATAATTAAAATAGAATTATTGAATCCAATACCTGCACCATCAATTACAGCAAGATCGACAGCAGTTACTCCAGCAACAAGAGCCACATCAACCCCTAATACGCTGACGATCGCCCCGCCAAAAGCATTTTGGGAGTCAGTTATGACAACATCGGTAGGAGTAATTCCACCCAGACCGATACCGATTACATCGCCTTCGAGTAAGCTATAATCAGTAATAACATTTAAGTTAGGGGTAGAAGGAACTTCGCCATTAACGACCCAAAACTGATCGACTCCAGCACCCCCAGTCAGTGTATTGCCGCCGTTACCAACTACAAACAGTTGGTCGTTGCCAGGGCCACCAACAATTGAATTTTGGCTGCCAACGAGAAGTATATCGTCACCGCTACCAGCATTTGCTCTAACGTTGCCGTCAACGGTACTTAAATCGATAAAATCGTTACCAGCACCTGCAAAAATTAAGTCGTCAATACCATCAAAACTACTTCCTAATCCTGGCTCGATGATATCAGCTTGCGCGCTACCGAATACTAATGTTTGTACCATGAAAAAAAACCAAATAAATTGAATAGTAGATTTTCCAATTTGGCCGATCTAATTCAGTGAATGAGTATTTTTACTTCTAAAAACACTTCAAATTAGAGCGACTAAGTTGGATTTTTTTTGGCCAAAAATGTCCACTTGATTTAAGTTTTAAAAGCTTCAATCGATAGACTTTGAATGCTATTCAAGTTATTTTTAAGCCCGAAAAAAGAATATCAGCTTGTTATTATTTAAAGCAAATATTCTTGTAGCTCAAAATACTTTTTTTTGAGTTTTTTTATCAAAAATAAATCTAGTAAATATACTTATTAATTAAGACATAAAACCGTTTTTTTTTTAATTTTAAAATAATATTTTGGCTTTTAAAAGCTCTACCTCTAGATAGATATTGAAAACTGACTTAGCTTAATTTTTCTTAATATTAGCTGGAGGCAAACCTTCAATCGCAATTAGAGCATCCATAATCGATTTGGCGATCGGAGCGGCAACGGTAGAACCATAGGCATGAGCTTTTCTCGGCTCGTCTACTACGGTTAAAACGACATAACGAGGTTCTTCAACCGGTAAAATGGCTACGAAACTAACTATTTTCGCACCCTGTTTGTATCCGCCGTTTTTACTGGCTTTTTGAGCCGTTCCAGTTTTCCCGGCAATGCGATAACCTTCAATAATTGCTTTTTGACCGCTCCCTTCTGTGACCACAGTTTCCATCATTTCCAAAACAGTTCGGCTAGTTTGCTCTGAAAAAAGCTTGCGAGATTTTAAGTTAGCTTGCCAACGGATTTCCCCTTCAATATCGATTAAACCTCTAACTACATGGGGCGTAACTAATTTCCCACCATTGGCGATCGCAGCGTGTAATTGAACTAATTTTAAAGGAGTTAAAGACAGACCTTGGCCGAAAGCAGCAGTTGCGGCTTCAATGGACTTGGAAGTAAACAATTTTTTGTCTTTAAGATATCCCGGTGCATCTCCTGGCAAATCTACGCCAACCTTTTCTTTTAAGCCTAAATCTTCTAAATGCTGATAGTAATCGGCTCTACCTAGCTTGTCAGTAATTTTAATCATGCCGACATTGCTAGAATGTTGGAGAATTTTAGCAATACCAATTTCGCCGCGGCCTTTTTGGGTGTTCCAATAATCGTGATTGTAAATATTCCAGCCGTCGACTTTAATTTTTCCCGTGTCGTTAACAATTAAATCTGGTTTAATTACTTTTGCATCGAGAGCGATCGCCACGTTAATCGGTTTAAAAGTAGATCCTGGCTCGTACAAATCGCTGACGGCCCAATTTTTAAATAATTCGAGATTGTATTCTCCATATTTATTGGGATTGTAAGTCGGCTCGCAAACTAAGGCTAAAATAGAGCCGTCCCTCACATCCATCACGATCGCCGCACCCCGTTTGCCGTTAAATTTTTTCATCTGCTGCTTGAGTGCCATTCTCGTGGCTCTTTGCAGGCGAATATCGAGAGTCAATTGCAATCTTAATTCGTCTACTTGAAGCAATCCTGAAGGCAAATATTGGGGCATTAAAGTGCCGTTACCGTAACGACCTACTTTTGATGTCGAAACCGAACGTTGCAATAGTTGTTGCTGAGAATATTCTATCCCGGCTTGACCTTTATGTTCTCCTCGTTTGACGTAACCAATGACATCGGCAAAAGTTTCTTGCTGCGGATAATAACGATAGTAATGTTCGATCAATTCTAAACCATCGAGAGACAGTCTTCTGACTCGCTCTGCTGAACCTTCTGGTAAAGCATAAGCTAAACGAATGCCGCTTTTTTGTCGCGCAAAAATTTGAGTTAGTTTGTTGGGGGTATAATTGTCTAAGATTTTAGCGAGTTGCTCGGCGATATCTTGTCGGGAAATTTTAAATTGCTGAGGGTGAGCGTACAATTCGTAAACTATTCTATCTGTAGCGATAACGTTATCTTGGCGATCGACAATCGAACGTCGCGGAATATAGGGACGGAGGTTTACGGTCTGTTGTTGGCGCGCTTTGTCCAACAATTCTTTTCCTCTTACTATTTGTAAGTAATATAACCTGCATCCTAATCCCAAAGCTGCTGCAACTAATACTCCCCAAACTATCAAGAGTCTGGCTCGATTTGAATCATTTTTCTTAGTCATTATTACCCTACAGCTTACTTAATACTTTAGTATCCTCGAGGCTTATTTTGAAGCGGCCGATTGGCAATTTTTTCTGGTATTTCTGAGTTTAGTTTCACCGGTGTGGGATTCAAAAATATCGATTTTTTAGAATCTAAGGGCACTAAACCAGTTTCGGGTTTTTCTGCTAAATTTGCCAGGTCGTTTTTAAGAGTTTCGTTGATTTCTGTTAAGTTACGCTCTTGACGTTGTAAAGTTTTTAATTTTCTGTATTCCTTACCCCATAATTGTTGGGTACAGACGATCGCCCCGTAAACAATAAAACTAATGGTAATTATGCCAAAAGAGATCGCCCCAGAACTTTTTTGAATCGCTAAAAGTAATTTTAACCAAAAAGGCAGTTTAAACGATGAATCTTTTTGAATTACTTTATTTGCTTTCGTCGGTTTTTTTTTGAGAATTTTTCCCTTGATTTTTTGGTTGGGGACTAAGGGTTTCTCAACTGGAGATCTAGCAGCAAAAGACATATTTTTTTAAGGCGAGCTTCGGCGCGATTATAACCTATCTCTGTACTGTTTTTGCTTTTTTAATATAACTTAACGATTTCCTGGCTAAAAAACTATCGAATCGAGACAAAACCTGCTGCTTCTAAAGCTTTTTGACCGGATTCAGAAAGCAATATATTGGTATAGCTCAATCCTATTTCTTCTTCTAAACCGCCATTTTTTTTAATGACTACATATAGTTTTTGAGTTAGGGGATAGCTAGCATCTCGAAAAGCTTTTAAATTAACTTGATTGTCTCCTGGAACACATCGATCGGAATTAATTTTAGATTTTTGATAAGGAGCAACTAATCGATCGGTATCGTATCCTATTGATATTGCTTTTACCGAACATTGCGGAATAATTTTTGCTGCGGATTCGTAAAATATTGCTCCTCGATTTTTGTTAACTATTTTTAAACCTTTAGCCGTACTATTAATTAATTTTATTGTCGAGCCAAGTTCGCGATCGCCTAAGACGTTTTTAATAAAATAATCGGCCGTACCGCTTTTTTCTGGAGGTTTGGAATAAGCAATTATTTCTAAGTCCGGGCCGCCAACTTCTTGCCAATTAGTAATTTTGCCCGAGTAAATGTCTCGCAGTTGAGAGATCGATAAACCAGAAATTTTTAAATTTGGATTAGTTGCGATCGCAATTCCATCTATTGCAATTGGTATTTGTTGTAATTCAATTCCGTTTTCTTTGGCTAATTTTATTTCTTTTGCTGTTAAAGGTCGAGAGGATTGAGCAAAATCTAATTGATTTTCTATTAACATTTTAATCCCAACACTGGAGCTGGGATTTAAGATTGGATGGGGCAAATAACGCAGTGTAAAATCTGGATTTGCATTGCTTATTTCTGGTTCTATTCGCTCCCTAATTTTACCCCAAACCGTACTACCACCGTAGTTAAATATTCCTCTAGAAACCGAGCTTTTTTTAATTTTAAAATCGTTTTCTTTTAAATTCAGATTATTTTTATCAATTTGTCGCTCGCTTTTTTGCTTTAAAGCTTCTAAAGATTTATCTAATGAATTATATTTTGCATTGGGAATAGTTTCGAGTGCCGTATATCCAATTGCTAAGATACTAATGATTTTTAATGAATAATTACAATTGCGCCAATGTTTTTTATTTAACTTTCTTGTTTTTTTTGCTAAGAAAATATCTGTTTGTAATAATCTGTTTATTTTTTTGCCTTGTTTTTCTAAAATATCGATCGCGATCGAGCGATTAAAAATAGCTAATTTATTTTGAGGCTCTAAATATAAGGTTCGTTCGTAATCTTTTAATGCTAGTTCGTAATTTTCTCGCACGAAATACACTGAAGCTCTATTACAATAAGCGATCGCGCATTTGGGATTGATTTCAATCGATTTGGTAAAGTCTTTTATTGCTCTTTCGTATGCTTGAATTTTAGCGTATGCTTGTCCTCTATATATGTATATATCTGAAGATTGTAATTTTAAATCGATCGCTCGAGTCCACTCTTCAATCGATCTTTGATATTCTTTTTTACCTAAATATGCTAACCCTCTATAATAAAATAATTCAGCATTTTCTGGCTCTAATTTAATCGCTGCATTGAAATCAATTGCTGCGCTTCTATACTGTTGTAGCTCTAGCCAAATTTTTCCTCTTTTATAATAAACAGATGGATCTCGAGGATTTTTTGCTATTTTTCGCGTGTAGCGTTCTATTTTATGCTCTTCTCTAGATTTCATCAATTTTTTAAATCATTTTCATATCAACTATGAAACTAAAATTTTTTCTATTACGAATTTTATAATTAGCAGTTTGATTAAATATTTATCTTGACAAGTCTTTGTTATCGATTCAAATATAAGTAGATCGAAAGATAAAGTTTTTTAAGTTTTTTAAATTTTATCGATTGGCGATTGGCGATCGCACTATTTTTGGGCCATTTATATTATAGAAGATTGTTAAGTTTTTTGTCTTACTTTGCTGCGACCGCTAGATAGACACTAATCTTTTACGAATATTGACAAAATTAACGCGATCTGTAAATAAATCGTCATAATCTCCATTGGCGATCGCAACTGGCAACTGTTGTAATGAGAATACAAATTATTGTTATTGTTTTAATTTATTAATGAAATTTCGCGGTCGCATAGCAAACCCGAAGCAAAATATTTTTTTTTGGCTTGTCTTTCCCTTGGTTGTAATTAAAAAATATTTTGAATTTCTCCAGCTTTTTTTTACTCGACTTATTTGGCAAGAATTAACTAGAGGAAAAAAGAACGAAAATCGATTAATCAATCTTAGTATATCTGGATTGTTACTATTTTTTTCTGCGATATTTTATTATCTGGAAAAGTATGAAAATATCATTTTCATCAGTTTTTTATTAATTTGGTATTTTGATTTTTTGCTGGCACATCACAGTTATACTTCCCAGAAAAATAAAACTTTTTTTAGTTTAGATAATAGTAGCAACGGTAAAATAATTTGGCAGATGCATGGTTCTAATAACAAAAGTGCTAAAGATATATTTTTGGCTGAAGAAGTTAAGAATATTTGGATCGATATGCATCAAATTAGAGGCGGTAACTTTAATGAATTATTAGATACTGTTTGGCGAGTTAGTATCGGTTTAAATAATGGAGATGAGAGAACTTTAGGGGACTATAAACAGGCGATCGATGCCTTTAAGCAGTCGAAATTATTAGGGGATTATTTTACTGCTCCTGTGATTTTTCCATCGAGTCAAGGACAAGGAATATATGCTGGCAAAAAAATAAATATTGACGATATTTTTCAGCATGAACAACAGATAGTAACTCAAAACAAATCAGATCGATTTCATATTTATTTTCGATGGCGACTGATTAATTATTGGAATTATATCGGTGAAATTTGGCAGAAGTCTGGCTTGATACTTTTTGTATTAATCGTCAGCAATGTAATGTTTAATTGTGGAAAAATTGTTCATAACTATATCGTTCAAAATACAATTTACTTTCCCAATATCTTTGATTTGTTTATGCCTAAATTTGGCTTAATAGAATGACTATAATTAACCTTAGCGATCGCTTTGATAATATATCTAAGGATGGCAAATTAGTCGCTCGAAACATATTTATATAGATCCAGATTATCTGGAATTTTGTCTGGAGCGAAAATCTTTAGGTAAACTAATAACAAAGGAAATTGAGAGTATTTTACTCATTGATGCAATAAAACCAACTATTTTACTCTTATCTCCTCAAAAAGCCCTGACGATATCTAATTTTCACAGTGAAGCTGAATATATTGCTTTTTTTGTAAAAATTTCTCAAGCAGTCGCAGAATTGCAAAATAAATCGGTCTAAAACTCAGATTTAGTTGATTTTGTCAATACTTTTGCTTATTTTTGTTTATTGTTATCGTAGATTTATGAACTTATGTTTACAAAAATTTTATAAATAAGGAAAATGGTAAAACCGATCGCAGCAATTACATTACCCGATTGTAAGAATCATCTTCAAGAAGCAAAATGGTTAAAAGAAAGTTTGCATCAGTGGCTAGATCGAGAATTTATCCCCGAAACAATCAACGAAACGATCGCAACCCGAGCCAGTCAAATCTTTATGCGTCAGCGTCTTGAAGGGGAAAACGATTTAGGTACTTTGGTGATTGCAATTGTTACCGAAATGCAAGCTTTTGATTTTCGAGAAAGTTTTTATAGTGAATTCGCGATCGCCAATGCAATGAGCGATCTAATTTTAGACAGTTTGGGAATCGATCGCTGTTGTGGAGATTAAATATAGTAGAGAAGTTAGCGAAAACATCCCTACTATTAGGATCGATCTAGCGACAAAAGAAAAGGAGAATTCTTCCTCTGCTTTCTATCCTATTACCAACTAGATTTAACTACACCAGGTAATAAACCTTCGTGTACCCACTCTCGCAAAACATTGCGACACAAACCAAAATCGCGATAATATGCTCTCGGTCTTCCTGTAGCCATACAACGATTGCGCTTGCGAGAAGGCGCGCTGTTGCGAGGAAGTTGCTGAATTTTGCGATGGATTTCTAATTTTTTTCTTTGAGAAGAAGCAGTGCGAAACTCCTCTTTGAGAGCTTCACGTTTTTCTGCATACTTTTCTACCAAGCGCGCGCGTTTCTTTTCGCGCTCGATCATAGATTTTTTTGCCATAAATTTTGCTAGGATTATTTACTACTAAGAACAAACAGTATTCTCTATCATATCGAATTAGAATCAGATATTGCTCGAACCTGCTGAAGGACATAAATGAGCTAACTGACAATCGTCACAATTAGGAGATCGCGCTTTACAAATTGCCCTACCGTGATAGATTAACCTAATCGACCAGTTTTCCCAATCTGGTTGAGGTAAAAGTTTCATTAAATCCCGTTCGACTCGAATCGGATCTTGATATTCTGTCAATCCCAAACGCTTGCTGAGCCTTTTGACGTGGGTATCTACGGTTACCCCTTCAACGATCCCAAACCCGTGAGCGAGAACCACATTAGCTGTTTTTCTGCCTACTCCAGGTAATGTGATTAATTCTGCCATTGTTTGGGGAACTTCACCGCCATATTCGGCGACAATTTTGCGAGCGGCTCCTTGAATATTTTTAGCTTTATTGCGATAAAAGCCGGTAGAGCGAATTAAAGTTTCTAATTCTTCGCGCTCACGTAGTGCTGGCTTCGCCAGATCGCACCCAGCCAAACTGCGAGCATCGGGGAAGCGTTTAAATAGAGCTGGGGTTACTTTATTTACTCTTTCGTCAGTACACTGGGCCGAGAGAATAGTCGCAACGAGTAACTGTAAAGTTGTTTGATAATCTAGAGAGCAAGTAGCATCGGGGTAAAGAATTTTTAATTTTGCTAAAATTGCCTCGGCTCGTTGCTTTTTACTACCCCATTTACTAGCTACGCTCACGGATCGATCCTATTGAAAAAGTTGTTGAAAAAAGTCTAGACGAGTAGTATCGCGAATAATAATTAATACACCCAAACCGAGCAACAAGACTATTCCAGTTTGCATGATGTTTTCTTGGATTCTACTCGGTAAAGGTTTGCCCCGCAATCCTTCGATCGCCAAGAAAGCTAACTGGCCGCCATCGAGAGCCGGTAACGGTAAGATATTAATAATCGCTAAGTTGATGCTAATTAAAGCTGCAAACTGAAACAGATTCGCCAAATCGTTTTGAGCTAATTCCGCACCGACTGCGACGATCGCCACGGGGCCCGCTACTTGTTGAGCTGTTTCTTGAAAATTAGTCACTAGCTGCCAAAAACCGCCAAAAGTAAGCATAGTGATGCGATCGAATTCTTTAGCTCCCACGGCAAATATTTCGCCCAAACTATCGGGACGACGGCGGATAATTTCGTTATTAGGCTGAAGCATAACCCCTATTTTACCTTTACCATCGTTACCGACACTCGGTTCTAAAGAGATTGTTTTAATTTCTGCGTCTCTTTTAACAGTTAAATCGATCGATTTATTAGCAGAATCTTGAATCGTACTCATTAAATATTCAATTCCGTCTTTAGATGCTTCTAACTCGCGATTGTTAACTGCAACGATCGTATCTCCTGCTTGAATTCCTGCTCGAGCCGCTACGGATTCTTTTTCGCTGAGAACTTGAGGAACTAAAACCCCTGGTAAATAGTTTACTTCCTGCATGCCCACTGTAGCGACTTGGCCGACTAAAAGTAAATAAGCGAAAACTAAATTAGCGATCACTCCAGCACTAATAACGATCGCCCGATCTAAAATAGGTCTGTTGCTCAAGAGGTTGGGATCTTCAGGGGGAATTTCGCTTTCGGGATCGTCATCTGGGAAAGATACGAATCCTCCCAAAGGAATCACTCGAAAAGCATAGAGAGTTTCGGGGCCTTGATATTTCAACAAAGCCGGGCCGAAGCCGATTGAAAAACCATTAACGTGAATTTTTTGCAATCTTGCTGCTGCAAAATGACCCAATTCATGAACAAAAATTAAAATACCTAAGACCGCGATCGCCGCCAGAATCGACATAATATTTAATATTTTTCTAAATTCAAATTGTTTACTTCGTTCATTCTAAAACATTTACTTTTAGGGATTAATTTGTAGAATCTTAGCAATAGCAATATCTTTCCAGATAAAACGATGATTATTTGGCAAATTTACAGCAGCGATCCCGACAATGCCGATCGTTTAGCTACTATCGCTCGATGGTGGCAAGATCTCAATCAAAAAGAAGTTATCCTGGCCCAAAGATTGCTGCCTGAAAATGGGAATTTTCAAGATATCGATTGGAATCAGCAAAAATTTGACGAAAAATTTACTATTTCCCAGGCTCAAATTCGCGGGATTACGCTTTACTGGCAAAAATCGGGTCTTGAAGTCGAACGGAATTTAACTCCAAGAAGGCTCGAATTAGATCCAAACAATCAAAAACTCTATATTTACCCCCAATCTCAACAACAATTAGTTGTCAAGGTTGAGATTGCAGAAATTAATTACCCAACTCTAGAATTAGAAGATCCTTTAATCGTAGGTACTTCAATAGAAAATAAGTGTATCCTTTTATTGCGCGATCGAACTACTAAGATGCAAGTCAAACTGGTTTTAAACCCTCAAAGCTTGGCTCAATTGTTAGAAAATTTACCGCGATAATCGAATTTTCTCGAACCCAAATTAATCCTAGCTTAAGATCTTTTTTTGAAAATTATGACAGATACAACTCAACCGCAACCAAAAACCAAGCCCACCTACATTAAACTTGCCATGCGTAACATGGTGCGTAAAGGTGGACTATCATTACAGCACTTTTTTTTAACGGCGATCGCTTTACTCGGATTTTTAATCGGTCTATCCTACTTAACTCGCTGATGCTAAAATGAGTCAACCCGCAGACCGCAAAAATCTGGTAGTAGAAGTTAACCTTCAAGATGTTTACAGTTCCCGTTCAAATTTAGAACTTCAAGCAGAATATCAGATTCCCCAATCCCTCTGGCAACAATGGTTTACTAGTTGGCTTTCCTTGCTCGAATCTCCGATAATTGAGGGAAGTGTCTGCGAAATTACTCTCCGATTGACCGACGATCGCGAAATCAAAAATCTTAACTCCCAATATCGCGCTCGCGATCGCCCCACAGACGTGCTAGCATTTGCAGCATTAGAGGTAGACGCTCCCAAACCATCATCGAGATCGTTTTTAGCAGAGCCTCTTTATCTTGGAGACGTGATAATTTCAATCGATACGGCATTCAGCCAAGCCAAAACCCAAAACCATTCTCTAAGAAAAGAAATTATTTGGTTAGCCGCTCACGGTTTCCTTCATCTGCTCGGTTGGGATCATCCCGACGAGGAAAGTCTCCAACTGATGATACGGCAACAAGAAACTTTGTTGCGAATTGAAAGTCTTAAAAACTACGTAAGTGAAACTAACTAATTTATGAAACGATAGACAATCTGTTCGATTTCAAAACTATCAATTTTCTAGAATTTTTTAAAGCCTATGTTAATGCCAACAGAGCCTACCCCCCAGAGTTCTAATGATAGCGGCAGCGAAAGAAGATTGGCTTGGCAAGTTGCACCAAACTTGTTAGTCAGTTTTAAATATGCTTGGGCAGGAATTCGCTATGCTTTTACAACTCAACGAAATTTTCGCATTCATACTGCAGTTGCAATTATAGTCACAAGTTTGGGGCTTTATTTAGGAATTACTGCGGTTAAGATGGCGATCGTCTCTCTGACTTGTGCGATGGTAATGGCCCTAGAATTATTAAACACCGCGGTCGAATCTTTGGTAGATTTAACAGTCAAGCAAAGTTACCACGAACTAGCAAAAATAGCTAAAGACTGTGCTGCGGGGGCGGTTTTAGTTTCGGCCTGTGCTGCAGTTTTGGTGGCTGCTTTCATTTTATTACCGCCTTTGTTAAATTTGTTGTTTTAAGTTGAAATCTGCAATTGAGAGCTAAAAGTTAAGTTAATTATTATTTTTTCCCTACTTAAGCGATCGAATATACAATAATAGACTAAAACATTTTGCCGAGAGGTAAGATTGTTCTCTGAAATTCACTTTGGAGACAAACGAGTGATTGTTGTGATCGATAATTACGATAGCTTTACCTACAATTTGGTTCAATACTTGGGAGAATTAGGAGCAACTTTTAGGGTTGCCTCCGAGATTAAAGTATATCGCAACGATAAGATCGATCTCGATCGCCTTGAAGATTTGCAGCCTCAAGGAATTGTCATTTCTCCAGGCCCCGGCCGCCCAGAAAATGCTGGAATTTCTCAATCTGCGATCGAACGACTCGGCCAAAAAATTCCCATCCTGGGAGTCTGTTTGGGGCATCAAAGCATCGGTCAAGTGTTTGGTGGAAAAATCGTCGCCGCACCAATTTTAATGCACGGTAAAACTTCTGAAATTCACCATGCAAATACCGGTTTATTTGCCGGCTTAGAAAATCCTTTGACTGCGACTCGCTATCACAGTTTAGTTGTCGATCGCCAAAGTCTTCCTGACGAATTAGAAATCACTGCTTGGACGAATGAAGGGCCAGAAAAAACGATTATGGGTATCAGACATCGTCAATATACCCACATTCAAGGAGTGCAGTTTCATCCAGAGAGCATTTTAACCAATTCAGGCAAACAATTATTGGGAAATTTCCTTAAATCTCTCGAATAATTTTGTCGAGATAGAAAAGATCTAAATAAGTTGAAAGCATATGAAAAGGCGAGATTCGATTCGCTATGGAGCAGCAAGTTTACTGACGGCGATAATAACGGCTTCGGGATATCGCAAAACCAGCGGTCAAAATAACTCATCAGTTTCAGTCCAATGGCTCGGCCATACCTGTTTTTTATTTGTCGGTGGTGGTTTGCGAATTTTAGTTAACCCTTTTAGCCGGATCGGTTGTACTGCCGGATATCGCTCGCCTCAAGTTAAAGCAGATTTAGTCTTAATTAGCAGTCAATTGTTGGATGAGGGATCTGTTGAAGGATTGCCCGGAAATCCAGAAATATTGTTCGAGCCGGGAGATTACGAGTTTGGCGGGATCGAATTTCAAGGAATTAGCATCGCCCACGATCGCCAAGGAGGACGCCGTTTCGGTAATAACGTGGCTTGGACTTGGAATCAAGCAGGAGTAAAAATATTACATCTCGGAGGCGCAGCAGCACCGATCGGCATCGAGCAGAAAATTCCCATGGGAGTTCCAGATCTGGCTTTAGTTCCCGTCGGCGGAGGAGTCAAAGCTTACAATCCCACTGAAGCCAAACAAGCGATCGACGCACTCAACCCAAAATTAGTAATTCCCACTCAATATTTAACCGCTGCGGCCGATCGCAATGCCTGCGATATCGAACCAGTAGAAGAATTTTTACAACTAGCAAAAGGCGTGCCGGTAAGTCGAATTAACAGCGATCGTCTTGTTGTTAATAAATTCAATTTACCTCGACAAGGCCCGGTAATTAAAGTATTGAGTTACAAATTTTAATTAGGCAAGAGGCAAGAGGCAAGAGGGAACTCCTTACATAACATTGTTATAGTAAATTGATGTCAAGATGTCTTAGCTTTCCCAAAGAGAGCTATTTTTTTGCTGTTGACATTTATTTTGAATTTTGTCAATAAACTTTATATATAGTTTTGACCGTAAAAAACAGCATAATTACGGAGAAGAATCTTAATATATCGAACACTTAGATAAAGGATTAAGAATTTTGATCTAAAAAGTGGCAAAAATGTGAAGAAATGACTCTATAATTTAATAGATAGAAGCAAAAAAATTTTTTCTAACAGCTAACTACCGATACCTCAGATCGAAAACACTGAGAATTCTTTAATCAAAGTTAACTAAATTACCGTACAAACACGGAGCTGGAATTTATTTGAGCTGCGATCGGATTCTTGCAACCATAAAAAAATGAAAAGTTTAGTAAAAAATCATGCAACGACAACTTATCAACAGAATTAGTTTTAATAATCTTCGTGGAGACCTTTTCGGGGGTATAACCACCACAGTAATCGCTTTACCAATGGCACTAGCTTTTGGTGTAGCTTCAGGAGCAGGGCCGATCGCAGGACTTTACGGTGCTGTTTTGGTCGGCTTTTTTGCTGCTTTATTTGGCGGAACTCCCACCCTAATCTCCGAGCCAACCGGGCCGATGACTGTAGTCATCACCGGAATCATCGCCTATCTAATCGCTAATAACCCCGAAAACGGAATGGCAATGGCTTTTACCGTCGTCATGATGGGTGGAGCATTTCAAATCCTGTTCGGTTTTTTAGGTTTGGGTAAATTCATTACCTTAATGCCCTACACGGTGATTTCAGGGTTTATGTCCGGTATTGGCTGGATTCTAATTATATTGCAAATTCCTGCTTTTTTAGGACAGGAAAATCCTGGTGGTGGTGTAGTTGGTGTAGTTAGTAACATGCCCAATTTACTGACAAATATTAACGTACCCGAAGCTAGTTTAGCCGCGATCACCGTTGCAATTATATTTTTGACACCATCAAAAGTATCTAAGATAGTACCCCCGCAACTAGTAGCATTAGTTGTCGGAACTTTAATGTCTCTTTTCTTGTTTCAAAATGTAGAAATTGCTCGCATCGGTGAAATTCCATCCGGTTTACCCCAAATAGTCGTTCCCACATTTACCCTACAAGACATCGGGAAAATGACAGTCGATGCTTTAATGTTAGGCGTTTTAGGCTCGATCGACGCGTTACTCACTGCTACGGTAGCAGACGGAATGACTAACACTCAGCACAATTCCGATAAAGAATTGATCGGTCAAGGTATCGGTAATATTGTTTCTGGATTATTTGGCGGACTTCCCGGTGCTGGTGCAACAATGGGAACGGTAGTTAACATTCAATCTGGTGGTAAAACTCCTTTATCTGGCTTAATTCGCGCTGGCATTTTGTTAGTTGTAGTTTTATGGGCTGGGGGATTAACCGAAAACATTCCGATGGCTGTTTTAGCCGGAATTGCCCTCAAAG
Organism: Prochloraceae cyanobacterium; assembly: GCA_030065265.1. Classification (GTDB taxonomy): domain Bacteria; phylum Cyanobacteriota; class Cyanobacteriia; order Cyanobacteriales; family JASJDA01; genus JASJDA01. The sequence continues at coordinate 8,411 of JASJCW010000070.1, read as the reverse complement.
TAGGTTTTGATATCATTGACTGGGGTTACCTCAAACGCGCTCATCGTCTATCGATCAAAGCTGCTTTGATTATGTACGGTGTAATGATATTGACGGTGTTTGTCGATTTAATTACTGCGGTTGCAGTAGGAATTTTTATCGCCAACATTTTAACTGTCAAACGTTTGAGCGATTTACAATCTGAAAGAGTCAAGCCCATCAATTCTGAAGATGATGAGATTTTCTTAGATCCAGAAGAAAAAAGATTGCTTAAAGAAAGCGGCGATCGCGTCTTGCTCTTGCACCTCAGTGGAGCGATGATTTTTGGAGCTAGTAAAGCAATTGCCAAACAGCGCGAAGTTGCCAATAAATATGAAGTATTGATTATCGATCTCAGCGATTTATCTTTACTGGGAGTGAGTTCTTCTTTGGCGATCGAGACTTTAGTTAAATCATCTTGCGACCGAGGAAATCAAGTATTGATCGTTACCGATCGCAAAAAAGTTAAAAACAGATTGCAAAGTTTACAAATCTTCCAATTCGATCCTCGACCTAAATTAAAAGTCAATCGTAAAGAAGCGATCGAAGAAGCAATTCATTTAGTCAATGATACTCGCTTAGAAAATTCTAACGGTCATTTTGCTAAAGTTTGAGTCACAAAGACAAAAATAAATCAACATTTTAATTCAATTGAGATGGTTACTAAAAAGATAACCATCTTTTAATTTTTAAAATTTGAAAATTACCGCTTCTCCAGAATCATCAAAAACACTACCTGTCAGATTGTTGACATTAAAATATCTGTCATTGGTCGGCAAAGATTCCCTTCCGGGAAAAAAGGGATTATTTTGCTCGATTTGATAATTATTTGTTGTTGCTTCTTCTCCTGCGCCTACACCCCAAAAATCATCTAAATAGGTTTTCGAGCTGACTGAACCAAGGTCTTTTGCCGTTCTTCTTTGCGTTTCTATTTTCGGAATCTCTTGGGCGATCGCAGCTCGATTGGTGATTGCTTGGATACTTACTATCGAAAACAACGATAATAGGATGCATTTCATAAGTTTGCTTTTCATAATTTTTTTTACTAAATATTTTCTGCCTTTTTCAAGTTAGCTTGCCAAGAAAATATTTGTAAATCCGAGAATTCTGCGATATTTTTGATGAGTTTTACTGAAGCACTTCGGATTTAATTTGAAAGATTTAGTTGCAATAATTGGCGTAAAATAGTTATTAACTCGAGCGAGAGCAGATTTTATTTTTACTAACTAGCTATCGAGATCGTCCGAGTACAAAGTTTCGCGATCGTGAAATAACCAAATCCAAAATCCGCAAAAAAAGACTGTTAAACCGGAATAAATTAAAATTTCCATCCTTTATAAACCCCAACTAAACAATTTGAAGATTCTTGTTCCGTTGCGACTTCTTTCCCTTCAATTGACTGACAAAGTGGATAATTTAAAGCAGATTTCAAGTTACTCTTTACATCTTTATTTTAATTAAAATTTTATTGCCAGCTTAGCTTATTTTTACAAAACTTTAGACCCAATCCAAATTAAAACAATTGAAAACTAAATTAAAAAGAAGAAGAGATCTCAAAGGCAGAAGGCAATTAATTTAGAGCTAACAATAGTGGAATAGCCCTAAAACAAATTTGCCCTCTGCCTTGTTACTAATAACTATCTACTAAGACATTTGTGAAAGAATATCTTTAGCGTGAGAAGCCGTATTAACCTTGTCATCAACACGAACGATTTTACCCTCACCATCAATAATATAAGTGACGCGCTTAGCATAACCGCCACCATCAACATCGTAAGCTTTAGTAATAGTGCCATCGCTATCAACTAAAAGCTGAAAAGGTAAACCATACTTTTCCTTGAACTTCTGGTGAGATGCTTGGTCATCCATACTTACGCCCAAAACTACCATCTCTTTACCCTGGTATTCTTCATAACTATCGCGAAAACTCTGGGCTTGTTTAGTACAGCCAGGAGTGTCATCCTTGGGATAGAAATATAAAACTACCAATTTACCTTTGAAATCAGACAAAGAGACTTGATTCCCTTCATCGTCTATTGTGGAAAAAGATGGAGCGATCGAACCTACTTCTAAAACCATAGCTCTATTCCATTTATGTTGGTGAACTAAATTTAATCTTAAACTTTAAGGTGGTTGTCAACAATACAGCCCGCGTCCAACATCGTAATTACTAAATAGAAATATATTTCAAGACAGAATAGCAATGAATTACACTACAACAGAAAAAAGATCCGGAATTCAATATACAGAGCAAGCCAAACAGAGAGCAGAAAGAGCCTTGTTTTGTTCCCCCTTCAAACTAAAATTATTGGATACGATGGGAAAGACCAGCGTTCCCCTCTCAGAAATAGCAGAAAATACCGGCATAGAACGAGAATATACAAAAAAACCAATATCGGAAAATGCGGCAGAAAGTAATTTAATGTGGTTAATTCAAGTCGGGTTGCTCAGAAGAGAAGTAGACGGACAAGGTATCACAGATAGTTTTCGTTTGACCCCCCTAGGAAAGAAAATAGTAGAAATATGGGATAGTAAAGGAGGCAATCTCCCCGTACCCTCTTGGTGGGAACGTTTATTGAATGCGATCGAGCGTTGGTTAAGATTGCCGATTTGAGCGATCGGCTCTATTAATTATTTAAGTGGCAATAATAGGGACAAAAAATTAATGAAAGGAATTATGGTCGTGGGTGCGACATCCCATGCGGGAAAATCCTTAATTTGCGCTGCAATATGCCGAATTTTAGCGCGTCAAGGCTGGCGGGTAACTCCCTTTAAAGGGCAAAATATGGCTTTGAATGCCTACGTCACACCTAACGGGGGAGAAATTGGCTACGCACAAGCAGTACAAGCGTGGGCTGCTAGAATCGTTCCGAGAGTAGAAATGAATCCTATTTTGCTCAAACCCCAAGGAAATATGACATCTCAAGTCATTCTCAAAGGTAGGGCGATCGGAACGACTCAAGCGAGCGAATATTACGAAAAATATTTCAAGATTGGTTGGGATGCGATCGCCCAATCTCTTTCTAGATTGAGTATAGAATTCGATTTAGTAGTTTGTGAAGGGGCAGGAAGTCCGGCAGAAATTAACCTCAAACATCGCGATTTGACTAACATGCGCGTCGCTAAATATTTAAACGCGCCAACTTTATTGGTTGTCGATATCGATCGCGGTGGTGCTTTTGCTCATGTTGTCGGAACTCTTGAATTGCTCGAACCAGAGGAGAGAAAATTAATTAAAGGGATTGCGATCAATAAATTTAGAGGAGATAAATCTCTTTTAGATCCGGGTATTGAATGGCTCGAACAACGAATCAATATTCCAGTTGTTGGGGTAATACCTTGGATCGAAGAAGCTTTTCCCGCAGAAGATTCTCTAAGTTTATTAGAAAGAGCCTCCCGCAAGCTAAATCGAGAATTGCGAATTGTTGTGATTCGTCTGCCTCATATCTCCAATTTTACCGATTTTGACCCCCTAGAAGCAGAATCTACAGTGTCGGTGGAATATGCGGATCTGACAAATTCCTTGGGACATCCCGATGCTGCGATCTTACCGGGTTCTAAAACCACGATCGCCGATTTAGTAGCTCTCGAACAAAGCGGTATGGCTCAAAAATTACGAGAATACGCTGCTGCTGGGGGAACGATTATGGGGATTTGTGGCGGCTATCAAATGCTCGGCCAGCGTCTTAGCGATCCAGAAGGACTTGAAGGAGAACAAGGTTATTATTCAGGATTGAATTTATTACCTTTGAGTACCGTACTAACTTCTAAAAAAATAACTCGCCAACGACAAGTTGCTTCTAAATATCCTCAAATGGGATTGCCAGTTGTTGGTTATGAAATTCATCAAGGTCGCACCCAGCTAGTTAAATCTCAAAATTCCGAACAGCTATCGATTTGCAATCCAATGTTTGACGATCCTAATTTGGGTATGGTTAACGAATCCAAATCAATTTGGGGTTGTTACCTTCACGGTCTTTTTGATAACGGCCCTTGGCGAAGGACTTGGTTAAATCAATTACGACATAAGCGGGGACTTCAATCCCTTCCTACTGGAGTTCCTGACTATCGCGAACAGCGAGAGGCTATGCTAAACTCCATTGCTGATGCAGTAGAAGCTCATCTAGATTTAAAACCATTTCTACCCGAGTAAAAAGACTCGCTCAACTACCGTCTTGATTTAAAAATTAATTTTTTTAGATCGCACGATTGCCCTTTAGAGTTGATTTATCCTCTAATCAATTTTACGATGGAGGATAAAGGCTAAATTATTAATATCAAGAATATTCTATTTATTTTTTAATCTAGACTAGATAATTTTTGCTGAGATTATTGACTTAAGTAAGCTAAAACCTTTAACAATACTTGAATATAAAATATTCCGTGCGATCGCAGCAAGCAATATCTATTTGTCTATTGTCGGACAATCCAAATCGAGGCTGGAATCTGGCTTTCAATTAAACTTAAAAAAGTTAGGATAGGATATATGGCTTTTAGATACAGCATACATAGATAAAAACCTACAAAATAATTAGATAGAAGCGAGCGATGAGCGTTAAAGTTAAATTCTTACCCGATGAGATTGCAGTTGAAGCAGAAGCAGGAGAACCGATCTTGCAAGTAGCAGAAAGAGCCGGAGTTCTAATCCCGACTGGATGTTTAATGGGTTCTTGCCATGCTTGCGAGGTAGACTTAGATGATGGTAGCACTATTTGTGCCTGTATCAGTGGCATCCCTTCCGATCGAAAGGAAGTGACAATCGATCTTTACTCCGATCCAATTTGGTAATAAAAAAAGAAATTGGTTGCAACCAATTTCTCCAATAATTCTCAGACAAAAATAAGATTGATTTTCCTTAAAGATTATTTCTTATTAAACTATCTAATTATCTTTTTGATAATCTGGGCCAGTAAGCATCTGCTTGAGCAATATTACCTGAAATATCTCTTGACCAAGTTCTCTGAACGCTCTTATTGTAATTTAAGTACAATTTACCATCGACTATTTTCCAAACTTTAGGATCGACGGTTTCTTTAGTATTTTGACTTACAGCCCAAGCACAGTAACCACCATATTGAGGTGCATATGCTTCAGGATTTGCCGCAAATAAATCCCGATGTTCGGCACTCTCAAATAGCCAAGTTGCATTACCCCATTCATAAGAGAATTCTTTACTTCCTTCGATTGCTTGACCTTCTTTGAAGTAAGCAACCGGATCTGCACCTTTAATAGCTATTCCATTCTCTGTGGTATTAAATTTTAGCTTAGCATTTTGAGATGAGGAAAGATTAGTTCCTTCACCATTGACTTGACTGTCTTGAGGTATTTCACAACTAGCTAAGACTGTCAAACTTAAAATACTGATTGAAGCAAAACGTACTAAATTAATTAGTCTCATAAGATATAAACCTCCAGAGATATGGATAATGGTAATTTTAGTTATTTTTTTCTCTAAATTTATTGTAAAGAATATATTACTAAGAGAGTGAAAATAGTTAATCGAAATCAAAAAAGTAGGGAACGGTAAGAAGTTTTAATTCTTACTATTCCCCTTATCGAAATAAACAAAAAAAAGAGGCTACTTTGAAAGGTAATCTTATCGCTGAGGAGATTAGATTATTGACAATAATATATCTGATTGTTGTTAGTTATCTTTTTGTCTTGTAGCTTTTAACATCGATTATTTAGGCTCGGATGTATTCGTAAACTCCTAAATATTTTTCACCAGGATCTTTCCAAGAATAATCGTAATCCATGCCTTGAAGGGCTAATTCGCGGAATTCTTTGGGGTAATGTTGCCATAAACCGATCGCTCGATCCATTGCCGATTCTAGAGCATGGCTGTCAGTTTGATAAAATACATATCCGTTACGTTTTTCTGGGGCGTGGTTGGCATCGTAATCGCGATCGAAGACCGTATTTACTAAACCACCTACACCGCGAACGATAGGGACAGTACCGTATTTCAAACTAATTATTTGTGTCAATCCGCAAGGTTCGTAATTACTGGGAATGACCATCATATCCGCACCAGCATAGATTAAATGTGCTAGTTCTTCATTAAAACCTATTTCTAAATGACAGTCAGGATTATTATTGAGATGATTTTTCTCGTGCCAGAACCAGTTATTGATTTCTTGATTAGTAGCCGAACCTAAAAGAACGAATTGCGCGCCTCGACCTAGGGCGTAGTACATAGCGTGATGGACTAAATGAACGCCTTTTTGACCGTCTAGACGACCGATATAAGCAATGATTGGCTTATCTTCATCTTGGCTTAATAACAATCTTTCTCTTAAAGCTTTTTTATTTTCGGCTTTGATATCGAAAGTTTCTTGGTTATAGTGATTAGGTATGTAGCGATCTTTGTCTGGATTCCACATTCCGTAATCGATACCATTGAGGATGCCGCCAAATTTGTAATTGTGCAATTCTAAAGTATGGCCTAATCCACAACTGATGTCGGAATAACGAGCTTCCCAAGCATGATGGGGCGAAACTGTATTCACAAAATTAGAATATACAATCCCTCCTTTCATAAAATTAATCGCGCCGTGGTTAAAATTATCTTGCAGGCGATCGTAATCGAAATAGTATGCGTCGTTATTTAGCCCCGTAGCCCATAAAATGTTAGCTCCAGCAACCCCCTGATGTTTAAAATTATGAATCGTATAAGCGACTCTTTGATTCCACATCCCATGCCATTTATACATTTCAAACAGCATTACGGGAATTAATCCAGTTTGCCAGTCGTGACAGTGAATAATATCAGGACGTTTGTTACTCACTAGCAGGAATTCTAAAGCTGCTTTGCTAAAAAATGCAAAACGAAGATGGTCGTCTAAAGCTCCATAATAGCGGCCTCGGTTGAAAAAATTATCTCCAGAGTTTGGTCGAATAAAGAAACAAACTCTTCCGTGTACCCAACCGCAGAAAACAGAACAGTGAATTGCTCCACCATACCAAGGTACCCACAAATCTTTATAAGCATCGTGCAATCCCCAGATATGGTCGTACCTCATGCAATCGTACATGGGTAAAATAATTTCGACGCAATTGCCCCGATTCTCTAGTTCCGTGCTAAGTCCGTAAACCACATCGCCCAAACCTCCGGCTTTGATTACAGGGGCGCATTCAGAGGCGATCTGGACTATATACATAAATTCTCCTTAATTTAGCTTCTTATAAATTCTTTTTCCTGATTTTTACAAAAGTAAACAGTTCTGGCAAGTTAAATATCTGTAATCTCTCAAACTTAAAGCAGAATTTTTCGATTCTTTTGTGTGCCTTTTTGTAGTATTTTGGTATTATTAACTTGTAAGCACAAACAATATTAATTGATTAGGATACTAAAAAATGATTCACTTGGTTAATGAGAGTCGATGAAATATTAAAACAGATCCCAATGATAGTCGAATTAGAGAAAGATTGGCTCGATATTGAGATTTTAGAGCTAATCCTCTCCAAAGCTGTGCTATCGATCGGCAATATAATTATACGTCTTGAAGTGATGTAAAGATAAAGAATTTATTTAGATATTTTGTTTGTCTGAGAAGGCTGATGAGTTGTTTAAGTTTAAGAACGATTCGACCAAAACTCAAGATAACTTTAGGTCACAAATCCTTCAAGATTGGGGGAGAGCTTTTAAAACAACGGAATTAATCCTGCGATCGCAACCGTTCGTTCAAGTTGTAATTATTAAAAATAACGTCCAATCTATATTAATTTTTGTAAAAATGGCAAGAAAATTCGACCAGATCGTTGTCATCGATCTAGAAGCTACTTGTTGGGAAAAGAGCAAGGATCGTCCTAAAAATGAAACAAATGACATTATTGAAATTGGCATTTGCTTGTTAGACGTTCAAACTCGCAAAAGAGCAGAAAAACACAGCATTCTCGTTAAACCGCAACGCTCTCGAGTTAGCGATTTTTGTACTAAACTGACAACTTTAACTCAAGAACAAGTCGATCGCGGTATCTTATTCGCCGATGCTTGTAAAATGTTGCGAGATCGATTTCATTCTAAGCAAAGAGTTTGGGCTAGTTATGGGGAATACGATCGCAATCAGTTGCAAAAACAATCTCAAGAAATGGATATTGCTTATCCTTTTGGCACTCGACATATTAATGTCAAAACTTTGCTAGCGATCGCCCATCAATTACCTCAAGAAGTTGGCATGGGACAAGCTTTAGAATTACTCAATTTACCCTTAGAAGGAACTCATCATCGCGGTGGTGACGATGCTTGGAATATAGCAGCAATTTTAGCTGTTTTACTATGGAACAAATAATTTAATACTTTTATTTAAGTGCGCCCCATTGAGACGATAATATCGCTTATGCAGCGCAATACAGTGATTATAGAGATTGCTAGCGGCATTAATAGTGCGATG
>JASJCW010000069.1 GCA_030065265.1 Prochloraceae cyanobacterium | reverse complement strand
GGCATCGATAAAAATCCCAATCCAAATCAAATAAACGATATGATGAACGGAGTTTTTGCGGTTATGGAGCGATTGGGAGATGATGTTTTAAAACCTTTTTTACAAGATGTAATTCAATTTCCAGCTTTAGCTAAAACTTTACTTTTAGTTAATCCTAAATTAGTCTTGCCGATCCTGCCTCAAGTAGGAATAAATGTTCTGGCAGATTGGAGCGTTCATTATTTTAATTTAGCTCTTTATAGCGGTTTGTATCCAGCCGGTAAGTTAATTCGCGCGATCGAAAATAATTTATCTCCAAGCCAAAAATATTATTATCATCGCTGGTTGGATGCTTGGAAATACGGATCTGGTGGCGATTATCATCTTTAAGTCGGCGATCGAAATCCAGTAAACCAATCAAAATATTAAATCAATTTGCCATAAAATCGGATAAAAACTTTGAATAATAAATTTTCAGGCTGTTCGTCAGCATATTTATTAGTATCTCACGGCAGTCGAGATCCCCAGCATCAAATAGCAGTGGAAAAATTAGCTGCTTCAGTGCGCCAGCAACTAGAAGCAAGCACGGTGATTAACCAATATCGAAATCGTCAAGATAGTAATTTAGTTCTAGTCAATAAGCCTCAAACTCCAATCGTGGCGATCGCTCAATTAGAATCAACTGCCAGACCTTTACATCAAAGTATCATTCAATTGGGGTTGAAACTGATAAAATCTGGGATAAAATCTTTACGTATATTACCGCTATTTTTATTGCCAGGGATTCACGTCAAAGAGGATATTCCCGCAGCAGTAAATCTAGCAACAGAGATCTTAGAAGAGACGATCGCGATCGAACTGTTGCCCTATCTAGGTAGTAGTTTAAGTCTAACTAACTTAATTGCAACACAGTTTACTAAATTAAATGCTCCAGCACGGATTCTAATCTCTCACGGCAGCAGTCGTCAAGGTGGCAATCGCCCCTGTGAAGAAATAGCCTCAAAATTAGCAGTGGATCTGGCTTATTGTTGGGTATCTCCGAGTTTGCGATCGACAATTGCAAAAATCGTAATCCAGAAAACTAAAAAAATTGCGATCGTTCCTTATTTTCTTTTTACTGGAAAAATTCTCAAATCGATCGCCGCAGAAATAGAAATATTACAACAAGAATTTCCCCAAACTCGCTTTTTGTTGGGCGAACCTTTAGCCGAAACTCCAGAATTAGCAAGTGAAATTATCAAAATAATAAAATAACTCGATAAATATCAATTCAGCACTCCACTTTCAAATTATTTCTAACTATCAAAATAGAGTGAAAGGTAATATATTTAAACTAAATAAATACCTTTAAAAAAAATATCGATTGAATGATTTAAACAGGAGGTTGAAGTGCAGAAATAATTAAAATAGAATTGTTAGAACCCACAGTCGCACCATCAATTATTGATAAATCAGCAGCAGCAACATTTTTAACTCTGGCGACATCAATGCCATTGACTGCAACAAGAGTATCGGTTGCGATCGCTATATCTTGAGTGACAGTTACGTTTGTAGTTGTTAACCCAGCCGCACCAATACCAATCACATCACCAACAATAGGAAGCGGAAAAGCGTTACTAGCAACGGTAGTATTGTAATCAGAAATTACATTAAGATTGGTTAAAGGTACAGTAGGTGCGCCACCATTAAAAAACCAAAATCGATCGATTCCATCGCCACCAACTAAAGTAGTTCCTTCTCTACTAGTAACAAAAAGCGCGTCATCGCCAACACCAAAAAACTCAATTAAATATTATCAACTAAATTCTAAAATTTGCAAATTTTTTAGTATTCTAAAACTCATTAATTATTCCCAAAAAAATCTCCTATATTAAAGTGATTTGGCTTACTTAAAATACTTTTAAAAAGTTAATTTCGTCTTACAAATGACTATTTTTTTAAAAAATATCAAAACTAAGAAATCAAATCTAAACGTGCAAATAAATTACTCGATCGAATCAATTAACTTAATTTGTCGATCGTACAGTCCGAGGCGATCGCAATATTTGCATTAGATAAGATGACATTAACAGTTTTGCCCCTCAAAATTTGGCTCGTGTTTCAAGTAAGGCAAGAGAAGAGCGATCGACCCATCAATCAAAAAGTCGAAACTGTTATCAATCAAAGTTTAAACGATATATATGAATGATTTTGACGATTTATCATTAAACAAGCAACCTTTAGGAAAAGTATATTTAGTCGGTGCTGGCCCTGGCGATCCTGCGCTGCTTACCCTCAAAGCTAAAAGTCTCCTCGAACATGCTGAAGTAGTAGTTTACGATGCCCTAGTTAGTCAAGAGATTTTAATTAAAATTAATCCCGCAGCAGAACAAATTAATGCCGGAAAAAGACGAGGAAAACATTCTCTGTTGCAAAACGAAACAATTCGAATCTTAATTGAAAAAGCAACAACCAATGCGATCGTCGTCAGACTCAAAGGTGGCGATCCTTTTGTTTTCGGTCGCGGTGGTGAAGAAATGCAAGACTTAATTAGGGCTGGAATACCCGTCGAGATCGTCCCTGGAATTACATCTGGTATTGCAGTACCAGCGTATGCTGGAATACCTTTAACCCATCGCGAATATAGTTCTTCGGTGACTTTTGTTACCGGCCACGAAGCTGCTGGAAAATATCGCCCTCAAGTGAATTGGAATGCGATCGCAAAAGCTTCAGAAACAATTGTAATTTACATGGGCATTCACAACCTCAGCAATATTATTCCTCAATTAATTTCTGGTGGTTTGAGTTCGCAAACGCCGATCGCTTTAATTCGTTGGGGAACTACTCCGCAACAAGAAGAGCTTACAGCAACATTAGGGACGATTGTCAAGGAAATTGAAGTAAAGAAATTTGAAGCTCCAGCGATCGCGATTATCGGTAATGTAGTTAATTTTCGGAATCTTTTATTGCCCTAACAAGATAAGAATTAGAAGTAATTTGTCACAATATGGCATCATAATTTATGATGAGAACTTAATCTGTACTCTATCAAGAGACAAAAGATTACAATATAGTTCTTGGAGACATATCGATTGTAAAAATTGCAGCAGTAAATAAAGTGTCACAAAAGCGGGATCGATTCAGAATCGGTTATAAAAAGCAAAAATCAAGAGACTTGTATGACATCTACAATAGCGGTCAAATAGAGATGTTTTATGAAATCTCTATAGGGGGTCAATTGCAAAAGTCAACAGAATCCCTCGATCCCAGTTGCTCTTTAGCAGATCTAATCCCAGCAACTTTAACCACTGTAATGCAATTTATTGTCAATAAGATAAATAAGGAAAAAATCAATTTTTTTGAGGAGAAAGATGTTAAAACGAATTGCTTTGTTACTCGTAGCAACGCTATTATTCACATTTGAAATCGGTATCAGTAGTGCAGGTGCATTACAATTAAGTGACGAAGTTCGCACTGTTAAATTAAACGAACAGGGAGAAGAAACAGTCATACCTCTTAAAAAGTATAAACTCGGAGAAAAAATCTTCGTAGATACTTGTTCTCAATGCCACAATAGCGGTAGAACAAAAACCAACCCTAACGTCAGTTTGAGTTCGACCGATCTTCAAATTGCATATCCTCCTCGCGATAATGTCGAAGAGATGGTAAGTTACTTGAAAGAGCCTTATAGCTACGATGGAGAAATTGATATCAGCTTGTTCCATCCCAATACTAAAAGATCCGATATCTTCGCAGAAATGAGAAATCTAAACGAAGAAGATCTAGAAGCAGTTTCGGGCTATATTTTAATTCAACCCGCAGTTCGCGGCGATCAATTTTGGGGTGGTGGTAAAGTCTATAATTAGACTTTCAGCTTTCGTGCAAATTTAGATTGAATAGTTTCATAGTCGGCAATCGGCGATCGGAATATTTTTATTAAAAAATAAATGTAAATCGATCGTCGATCGCTGATAGTTCAATTCTTGGAAATAGCGATTTCATTTTATAAATTTTCCGATCGCTCTAATGGTAAAGGATATTTAAAATATAGTTGAAAGTCTAACTGTAAATTACCTATTTGCCAATCCCGGCCGGGGAATAAAATTTTCACTTGGCATTCTTCATGAATCAAGTTTGATAATTTACAGTTCAAAGAAGATAAATAACAATTTTCCAATTCTCTAATAAGATTATCGTGCAGATCGGACAGCATTTTGACTTTATTTCTGCAATTATTATTCTTAAGACAAGGTTGAATAACCGCATCGTCAAAAGTTTCTGGGTTCAATCGCTTAGCTTCCCAATTATGTGATTTATTTGCTTGGATTCGTGCTTCTTGTTCTGCTTCGAGACGTAATAATTCCGCTTCGATCGCTTTGTAACAAATTTCCGACCAACTACAATCGAATTGGCTCATTCTCTTTTTAACTGCATCTGCAAGATATATATTTAGATCGGACATATTTTTGAGTTGCATGCTTTGGTATTGACTACATTAAGTATGAACTAATAACCATTGACTATCGAGGTAGTTTATACGTAAAAAAACAACAACTAAAATCGCTTATTTAAACTTAACTAAAACTGTAGCCGGGCGATCGCCAATACCTTGATAAACTGCAATCGCGCTTTTTCCAGACTTAGCAAAATAGAAAGTTCCAAAAGTTCCTAAACTGACCAGATCTCCTGAGTTTAATTTTTCTCCTCTCTGCTTTAATTCAGAGATTAAAAACAATACAGAATTTAAGGGATTTCCTAAGATATTTTTACCTTCCGATCGAGTAAGTAATTTACCCGAATTATCATACATACTCACTTGCATCTTCGCAAGATCTTGTAAAAATTTTTTATTATCGCTAACGGAAATTTTTTCGCCAATAACGCCCCATCTCGCCCCTACATTGATAGCTACTAAAGAAGATTTGCTAAGTTTAACACCTGGAGGTAGCATTAAATCGGGTACTTCAATAAAAGGATATACAGCCTCTATATTGCGAGCTACTTCCATAATTGTCTCGGCATTATTGATATTTTCACTCTTAATTTTTACTAGTAAATCGACCTCATAAATTAATCTCGCCCCAGAATCGATCGCAATAGTAGAACCATTTGGTAAAAGCATTTTTTCTAGTAAAACTCCGACAACAGGGCTGTCTATTCCTGTTTGTTGTCGAGCTTTTTGATTGGTTATTGCCACTTTATAGCCGATTTTATTGCCGAGATGAGATTCTAAAAGTCGAACAATTTCAGCTTGTTGACAGCGGGCGATCGCCATACTATTAATTCGATCTTGGGGGTCTATGGTTCTCGCTGAATTATAAGCGCGGACGTAATCGCTCGCAAAATCTTTGGAATTGCAGTTTCTTGTTTTAGCTGAAATATTTTCTCTACTCAGAGAGAATATTAAACCGAGAGATAGTAAGAAAAGAAGATATTTTTTCATTTTTAACTATTTTATTTGGTAAGAGCGTTCGTAAAATCAATATATAGTTATTTGCGCCCTTGATTCCAATTTTAGTTTGCAAGAGGCAAAAGAAGTTTTATAAGTTACTGAGGGATTAAGTATAATTTAAAACTATTTGGTGCGATCGAAAACAACTAAACAAGTGAGATTATTTCTCATTTATTTTAGTCAAAAAAATTGGTACTTAAAAAGACAAAACAACTCGATAAAATTAAACGGCTAAAATATAGATAAAATAGGCCAATGACCAATTAGATTTTCTATCGAAAAATATATAGTTATGGAACGTCGCCAATTTTTAAACTGGGTAGGTGTGGGTGCTTTAGCTGCTTATCTTCCAGTTGCGATCGCTGCTTGTTCTGAAGAAAGTAACGCAGAAAAAGCTACACCAAAAGCCGATGCAGAGGGATTTGTTACCATCGGTACTGTGGCGCAATTAAATGAGAAAGGTAGCATTCTTAACGATGAATTAGAAATAATAGCCTTCCGCAACCCCGAAACTAAAGAAATAGTCGCCCTCAACCCTGTCTGTCCTCATAAAGGTTGTAATGTCAAGTGGAAAGCAGAAGAAAAAATTCTTGAATGTCCCTGTCACGATTCTAAATTTGCTCTCGATGGCAAAGTCGAGCGCGGCCCTGCGAAAAAAGGTTTAGAAGTCTATGAAACCAAAGAAAAAGAAGAGTCTATTTTGGTAAAAATCGCTTAACAATTAATTTTCTCCTTCCACCTTTGTTAAGTTTAAGTAAAAATAGGTAAAGATTTAGCAACAAGGTGTGAAGGAGATTATCAATGGCAGTTCAATTACAACAAGCCCTAGAAGTGGGCAAATATATATTTACTCAGCGTTTGAAAGGTCGCAAGCGTTTTCCTTTAGTATTGATGTTAGAACCTTTATTTCGCTGCAATTTAGCCTGTTCTGGCTGCGGTAAAATCCAACATCCGACAGAGATACTCAAACAAAATTTAAGCCCTGAAGAATGTTTTGCTGCGGTTGAAGAATGCGGCGCGCCCGTAGTTTCGATTCCTGGCGGCGAACCTTTATTACATCCCCAAATTGACGAAATTGTTAAAGGCTTGGTTGCCAGAAAGAAATTTGTTTATCTTTGTACTAACGGATTGTTACTCGAGAAGAGTTTAGATAAGTTTGAACCCTCCCCATATTTAACATTTAGCGTCCATTTAGACGGTTTGCGAGAATTACACGATGAATGTGTCGATCGCAAAGGTGTATTTGATATTGCAGTTAAAGCGATTAAAGTAGCTAAAGCAAAAGGTTTTAGAGTAACTACAAATACAACTGTTTTTAACAACGCAGATCCCAAAGAAATGCAAGAATTTTTTGATTTCCTCGAAGGTTTAAACCTCGATGGAATGATGATTTCTCCAGGTTACAGTTACGAATGGGCCCCAGACCAAGAAAGTTTCTTGAAAAGAGAACAAACTAAAGCTTTATTCCGCGAAATCTTAGCACCTTTTAGAGCAGGTAAAAAACAGTGGAACTTTAACCACAATCCTCTATTTTTAGATTTCCTCGTCGGTGAAAAAGATTATGATTGTACTCCCTGGGGAAGTCCTTCCTTTAGCGTTTTAGGCTGGCAAAAACCTTGTTATTTATTAAATGAAGGTCATTATAAAACTTTTAAAGAATTACTCGAAAAAACTGAGTGGGAAAAATACGGACATAAAAGTGGCAATCCTAAATGTGCCGATTGTATGGTACATTGCGGTTACGAACCTTCCGCAGCAACCGATGCTATGAAACCAGGCAATATGGGTCGAGCTATATCTGGTGTATTAGGTAGTTAATTTTTACCGGGGAACGCCGGTCACCGCAGGCACCGTCTGCTTGGTGCGCCCGACATATCTGAGGTGTCCTCAGATATGGCGCATCCGCTTTCACGGCGGTGTAACGGTGACCGAAAATAACTATTGTTTTCAAGTTTAGATTATCTATTAATTAAAATAATATTTAGTCTAAACTGAATAATTGCTTTGAGGAGTAAAATATAAGACTTGGTGTTTGTATTTTGGCTCGATTTTAATCATTTATGAATCGATATTTATTCAGGCGATCGCTAATCTCCATACCTACTTTAATCATTATTAGTATAGTTATTTTTGCAATTTTAGCCCTCGCACCGGGCGATCCGATGAGCGAATTTGCCTCTAACCCTTCTTTGACAGCAGAAGTCAGGGAGAATATTCGCAAAACTTTTGGTTTAGACCAACCTCTTTATATTCGTTATTTTAAATGGGCGATCGCTTTTATTAGCGGCGATATGGGTTACTCTTTTCGCAGCAGATCCCCCGTATTCGATCTGATTTTAGAACGTTTACCTACAACTTTGTGGGTGGTAGGTTTTGCTTATATATTTGCAGTGATAATTGCTTTCCCTCTAGGCATTATTTCAGCTTTAAAACGCTATTCTGCGATCGATTCGATTGTTACTACTTTCAGTTTTATCGGCATTTCGATTCCTACTTTTTTTACTGGCTTATTATTTATTATTATTTTTAGTGTCGAATTAAATTGGTTTCCTTCAATTTATCGCAGCACTTTAGAAGTTAGAGACTGGGGAAGTTTTATCCTTCAGATTAAGCAGTCTATTATGCCGATTTGCGTCTTAGCATTGTTTTATGCTGCTAAGTTAGTGCGTTTCATTCGTTCTTCAGTTACTGAAGAGTTAAGTCAAGATTACGTACGGACTGCTTATGCTAAAGGTTTAAATGATTTTAGAGTAGTTAAAAACCATATCTTACGCAATGCTTTAATTCCTGTGGTTACTTTAATTGCTTTAGATGTTCCTAGTATTTTTACCGGAGCTTTAATTACCGAGCAAGTATTTAGCGTACCGGGAATAGGTAATTTATTAATCGCATCAATTACCAGTAACGATACTCCTGTAGTGATGGCCATTACTTTCATTTATGCAATTTTAATTGTAGTTTTTAATTTGATTGCGGATCTCGCTTACGGAATTTTAGATCCGCGAGTTAAATATTAATATTTATTAATTACCAGCATTTGATTACCTCCTTTTTGGAATTCATATTCCACTTTGACAATCGAGGTTGCATATCCTAAAGTCGTAAAATCTGCAACGATGCGATCGAGATAGGGATATTTTTCTAACATTAAAGTTAAAAGGGGAAAAATCCGCACCTCTTGACTGACTCGCAGCATTTCTAAAATAGAATCGTAGTGAAATTGATAATCATAATGTTCCGAATAAAGAAATAAAAAGTGGGAACATAATGCTAAATCGAAACTATCTGGTTCAAAACTCAAATTAGGCAATTCTTGCGTTTGATATCTGGCTTTTTCTTTTCCGCGATCGTAGTCTTCTAAAAATAACTCTATCGCCTTAATTCTATTTTGTCTTAAATCTTCAGGGGATTTATGATATTCCCAAACCCAATCCTTTGGAGTTGCTTTAACTTGGTTAATAATTGGCTCTAATACTTGATTAAATCTCGCATTTATTTCTACACCGCTAAATTGATATATCGGATCTATTGATGTTACTTGTATCCCCATTTTAGTCCCTTCTGCGTTGAAACTAGCCGGGCCGTCTGCTACACTAAGAATTTTTTTGTTTAAATCTAATTGGGATAAGCTGAATAATCTAGTATATTCCGATAGCGATCGCCCCAAAGGAATTACTTTCTCTAGCTTCATTACCATAATTGTTTGTTTTTCTTATGCTAGAGATATTGTAATACATACGTAGTATAAAGCTGATTAAGAAAAATTAAGCTATCATCGTATCTTTATAACTTTCTTTTCTTGCCATAATTTTAGAGATTGTCGATTCTTTAATTTCAGGCCCCGATTGTACTAGTTGTTGGACGGTTTCGATTAAAAATTGAAAATATTTAAGTTGAGTTTTTTCTCCATAAGTTGAATGATAACCTAGATAAACTACATCCCCATGTTTTAACTGATGGGAGGCTTTGTAAATGCCATTAACTAATAAACCATTCGTACTTTTATTACCTTTGAGATCGCCATCGACAATAAAAAAGTTGTAATAATTTGTTTTAGGATTTTTCTTTCTGACTAAAGTAGCATGATAGCGAGAAACTTGCTTGGCATCAATAAGAATTGTTCTCTGACGAGAGCGGCCTAAAGAATAAACACTTTCTGTTAATTGCATGATTCTTTTACCCTTATTATCTTCAATTAAGAGTAAGTACCCGTATTTTTCTTGTTTGCAGTTCATTTTACTGATTTCTAAAGCGACAACTTTTTTATACTATATTTGAGTTTAAAAGTTCATTAGTAAAATCTCTCAATCATTTTCAATCAATCAATTTAACGATCGCAAAATTATTTTCGATATAATCAAAACTTCCGCAAATTCACCGGTGACCATAGTAATCGCTCGAAAAAAAATAACGCGTAAATAATAATGCCAATGAATCTAACAACAGAAAAAAATCTCAAAAACAATAATTTATGGACGGATGGCTGGAAAAAATTCAAGCGCGATCGGCTAGCAATGTTAGGAGCGATCGTTTTAAGTTTAATAATAATAAGTGTTATTTTCGGGCCTCTTTTATATGATGTACCTTTCGATCGCATCGATCTCGATGGATCGCGATTAGCACCTTCTCGATCGCATCCTTTTGGCACTAACGATCTCGGACAAGATCAGTTAGCAAGAATTTTAATTGGCGGGAGAATATCATTAACAGTCGGAGTAACAGCAATGTTAGTCTCAGTGATTCTGGGGACTTTAATTGGGGCAATTTCTGGTTTTTACGGTGGGATAATAGATAATATTTTAATGCGAATTACCGATTTATTTTTAGCCTTACCCCAGCTTCCATTACTCTTATTAATAATTTATTTGTTCCGCGATCCAATGAGGGCGATCGCCGGGCCGGAATTAGGTATTTTCATATTAATAGTATTAGTAATTGGCGGATTAAATTGGATGTCGGTCGCCCGTTTAGTCAGAGCTAATTTTCTCAAAATCAGGGAAATGGAATTTATCAGTGCAGCCAAATCTATTGGGGCGAGATCCCTAAGAATAATCGGGATTCATATCTTACCAAATGTTTTGAGCGTCACCATTGTCGCAGCAACTTTAGCCGTAGGTAATGCCATTATTACAGAATCTACCCTCAGTTTTTTAGGTTTAGGGTTTCCTCCCGACGTACCGACTTGGGGATCGATGCTACAAAAAGCTAAAAACGAGATCGGTTTAGCCCCCCACCTGGCAATTATTCCAGGATTGGTAATTTTTTTCACCGTAATTAGTATCAATTATATTGGTGACGGCCTTAGAGATGCCCTAGATCCGAAAGACATAACTTAAACTAGGGAAAATCGTCAAAAATGTCCTCTACTTTTAGGAGCGCGCTAAAATAAATAAATCCTTTACTTGAAATAGTTATAGCTTTTTAAAGTAAACTTGCTCCATAAAGATAAATTATTTTATTCATGCAACAAACTGCTCTTAATTTAGTCGCTATCGGTATATTTGGGATTACTTTTTTATCATTACTCACTCCTTTTATTAATATTCCTCCGAGCGTTCCTGCGGGAATGACATTAGTTATTTTAGTCTTAGGAACGATCGATACCCTTGCTTGGCAAAATAGAGGAGTAACCTTATTTTTAGACTTTTTTGCCAGCGATCGCGAAAGAGAAAGAGTTTTACATCATGAAGCGGGACATTTTTTAGTCGCTTATCTACTCGATATTCCCGTAACTGGCTACACTCTGACAGCTTGGGAAGCTTTTAAACAAGGGCGATCGGGAAACGGTGGCGTGATTTTTGATACCGATAGTTTGCCTAAAATAAACAAAAAAACCCAAGAAATATCTTTAATTACAGAAAAGTATTGTAAGGTATTTATGGCCGGAATTGCTGCAGAAAAGTTCGTTTATGGTGCAGCAGAAGGGGGCAAAGACGATCGCGCTGTTTTAAGATCTGCTTTAAGATCTTTAGGACTTTCTCAACAAAATTGTCTCTTAAAAGAAAGAACCGCACAACTGCAAGCTACTACTTTAATTGAAGAAAATAAAGTCGCTTATCAAGCTTTAGTCTCCTCGATGAAAGATCGAAAATCGGTTCAAGATTGCTATGAAAAGATAAAAACCTCTTTAGTTTTTTCAACAAAATAATTCAATTAACTTACCTACTGCTATTTACTGCGATCGCTTTTTTTTGATAATGTTTAATTCATACTAAGTGGCGATCTAATTTGTAATATTTAAGAGAGGCGATCGCTACTTTAAAATGAAATGAGTAGAATTAGCTTTTTGAAAGCAACTTCTACCTTACAATTCTTTAACTTTTATTAAAAGCAAGAATTGTATTAAACAATA
Source organism: Prochloraceae cyanobacterium (assembly GCA_030065265.1). Taxonomy (GTDB): domain Bacteria; phylum Cyanobacteriota; class Cyanobacteriia; order Cyanobacteriales; family JASJDA01; genus JASJDA01. The sequence goes on along the minus strand of JASJCW010000069.1, from coordinate 12,963 downwards.
TTCTATAAGTCGAAATTAATGGAACAATGAATAAATTTGTTTAAAATACGGATAGAATGAACCCACTAACATTAGTAGAACTTAAGAATTCTGCCAAAGAATTTGTTGGAGAATTAAACTCAAGATGTATTCCCAACTTATACGGCGTTACCGACGGTAAAGCAGTAGGAACTTATGTCGAACAAGCTTTTAATCAATATCATCGAATTCTCGAACAACCTCCAGAGATAGGTTATCTAACTATTTCTAACGCTTTACAATGGCGGCTGCAATACCGTCGCGTTATCGATCTAGCAACCTCAAATAATACTACAGGAGTGGAGAATATTCTTGTCTAAAGAATTTGGTGATTTTCAAACACCCCCAGAATTGATAGAATTAATTCTTAAATCGATCGATTTCCGAGGCAGTAAATGGCCTAGAATTTTTGAACCAGCTTGCGGCCAAGGTAATTTTATCATAAGTTTGCTTCAAAATGAATCCCCGCCAAAAGAAATTCAAGCTATAGAAATTCAAGAAAATCATCTAAAAATTGCTAAAAAAAGAGCTAAAAATTTTCCCAATACTTCTGTATTTATTCAAAATCAAAAAATCTTCGATCTGAATTTTCAAAAAGATTTGAATTGGCAAACAAGTGGTTCTCTTTTAGTTATCGGCAATCCACCTTGGGTAACAAATTCTCAGTTAGGAATTGAAGGCAGCAATAATCTTCCTAAAAAAACTAATTTGAAAAATCTTTCAGGATTAGAGGCAATAACAGGGAGTGCTAATTTTGATATATCAGAATATATTTGGCTGAAATTAATTAAAGAATTGGCAGAGGAAAAACCGACTATTGCTTTATTATGTAAAACATCTGTAGCTCGAAATGTTTTAAAATTTGCTTTCGATAATTCATTAGCAATTGAAGAATCTTTTATTAAAAAAATCGATGCAAAAAAATGGTTTAATGCTTCAGTAAGTGCCTGTTTGTTTTTTATAAAAATAGGTTCGCTCGCTAAAAAATATCAAGCAGATATATATAAAGATTTACAAGCAAAACAACCAATTTCAACTATGGGGCTTACTTCTAGCGGTCAAATAATAGCAGATCTTAAAGCTTATAAACGTTCCTTCTTTATTGAGGGTATTTCCTCTTTAAATTGGCATCAAGGGCTTAAACACGATGCTGCTTCTGTAATGGAATTAACTTACGATAATAATTTAAAAGGTCTTAAGAATAAACTAGGCAAAAATGTTAATGTTGAACCTGAATATGTTTATCCATTACTCAAAAGTTCCGATATTTTTCACGGTAAAAATCCAACTAAGTCTGTAATAGTCACTCAAAAGTGTTTAGGAAGTGATACTCTTCATTTGCAATATAACGCACCCAAATTATGGAAATATCTAAATACTTACATCGAGCGATTTGAAAAAAGAAAATCATCTATTTATCGAGGCAAACCACCATTTTCTATATTTGGAATTGGAGATTATTCTTTGACTCATTATAAAGTAGGCATTTCTGGTTTATATAAAATACCAAAATTTAGAGCTATTGGTTTAGTAAAAGGCCGTCCTGTTATGCTTGACGATACTTGTTATTTTATTGCTTGTTTTTCACCAGAACAAGTAGCCTTTATAACGAGTTTGCTTAATCATCCAGTATGTTTAAATTTTATCTACTCCTGTTTTTTTGATGATGCTAAACGTCCAATTACTAAAAAGCTACTCAAACGAATCGATCTCAAAGCAATATTAGAAAATATTGAAATACAATCGCTGTTATCTCAAGCCGAAATTGAGTTTGAAAGTTTACACGCAGATCTCAGATCGAAACCGCAACCAAAATGGCCTCGATCTTTAGAAGAATTATTGCACGCTAAGTATTAAATTTTAACGAAATAAAATACTAAATAAGCTTTTTGATTGCACTTACTTAATAATCTAATTTAATCAAAAAGTCGCCGTAATGCGGGTCGAAAAATCCCAATTGCTAAAATATCGAAACCAACCAGCACTAGCAAAGCTTGACCGAAAGTAACATCACTCCAAGGTGTTGTCAAAATCCCACTGTTTAAATTCAAATCGCCATAAATATATAAATATCGGATCGACTCGATCTTAGATTCAGTCTGAGAAGCGATCGCATTGCTGACAGTGCGAGGATTCGGCATGATATTGAAATTTTTTGAAAAATAATCTCATTCAGAGAATCTATGCACGCTATCCAATCTGAAACTTCAGAGTTTGACTCCCTCAATCCCTCAATTCAGATATAGCAACTGAACTATAGATTAGGACACTAATTGTAAAAGCAGGGAATAGTTAGTAGGTAGTAGGTAACAGATAAAATTGTCATAACCTTTACTTCGACTGCTATAAGATCTAATTGCATTGATTATAAATTTGACGGAATTAACTCTAAAAATTTAAAGTTTTTGGCATTTAACCATACAAAGATTAATTGACTTGTTCCAAAAGTCAGGCAATTGAGAACGAGGAAGTGGCAAAATATATTTATTGTTGCCTATTGCCTTCTGAAAAAATATCAAAAAATACGCCTGAAATCAGATTCAAGCGCAAAAGAAAAATTTAAAATTTAAGTTATGGACTTACTCTTCGCTGATTGTAGTAAACGAAGATAATTCGGTAGTATTTTCTTGTTGTTCTTCTAGAGCAGCAGTATATCGCTGAGTTAGAGGGCTAGAAGTAACAGAATCAGTAGCAAGGGTAAATAGTGGGTTAGAGAGAATCCCAGCCAAAGAGGTGAAAACCAGAGAAATTACTAAGCCGACTTGTAAAGGGCGCATTCCAGGTAGAGTCCAGCTAATTTCGGGGTAATTAATTACTGCATCCGACATTTCTGAATCTTCCTTAACAACCATCATCTTGATCACGCGGATGTAATAGTAAATCGAGATCACGCTAGTGACTAAACCGACTAAAACCAAAGTATAAAGACCAGATTGCCAACCGGCCCAGAACAGATAAATTTTACCGAAGAAACCAGCTAAAGGCGGAATTCCACCCAAAGAAAGCAAGCAGATGCTCAAACCGAGAGTTAAGAGAGGATCTTTTTGATATAGTCCAGAATACTCGGTGATTTGATCCGTTCCAGTACGTAAAGAGAAGAGAATCAAACAACTAAAAGCACCTAAGTTCATGAATAGATAAACTAGCAAATAGAAAATCATGCTCGAATATCCTTCATCAGTTCCAGCAATCAAACCGATCATGACAAAACCAGCTTGAGCGATCGAAGAATAGGCCAGCATCCGTTTCATGCTAGTTTGTGCTAGAGCAACTACGTTACCCAACACCATACTGAGAATTGCCAAAGCAGTAAAAATAAGCTGCCATTCTGCTCTAATCTCAGAGAAAGCAGTCAGTAGCAAGCGAATTGCTAATGCAAAACCTGCAGCTTTAGAACCGACCGAAAGGAAAGCCACTACAGGAGAAGGAGAACCTTCGTAAACGTCAGGAGTCCACTGGTGGAAAGGTACGGCAGAAATTTTAAAAGCAATACCCGCGATCGCAAAAACTAAAGCAATCGCTAAAGCTAGAGATTCACCGCCACTTGCATTGGCAATATTATTAGAAATTTCAACTAAGTTGGTAGTCCCTCCAGACAAACCGTATAGTAAAGAAATTCCATACAAGAAAATTGCCGAACTAGATGCTCCAATCAATAAATATTTTAGAGCAGCTTCGTTAGAGCGGGGATCGCGCTTCATATATCCGGTCAACATGTAAGAGGAAATACTGAGCATTTCCAAACAAACGAAAATCATGACTAATTCGTTCGCACCGGATAAGAACATCCCACCAAGGGTTGCAGTTAGCAAAATGCCGATAAACTCTGCTAAGGACGTTCCAGACTTCTCTACATAACGAATTGACATTAAAATCGTGATCGTTGTAGATAAAGCGACGATCGCGCGAAAGACAATGCTAAGATTGTCCGCATTAAATCCACCCAAAAAACCGAGCGGATCGGGGCTGTCCCATTGTAAAAATAGTAAAACTACGCTGGTCAATAACCCGGAGACTGCGACATAAGGTAGCCAACCCCAAGACGATCGTCCTAAGATTAAATCTATAATCAAAACCGCCAACAGGGTGACAATAACAATCCCTTCGGGCCAAATTGTTCCAGCATTTAGCTGGGAATAAACTTCACTAGAAAAACTCATAGGATTTTGGCACTCACCAACAAATTTATCCAACAGGACTTATTGCAGCATAGCCTAGGTTTGTCAGGGCTAGCTACAATCCAATAACATCGCATGGCGCAATGTTATGGAAATATTAAAAAAATATTAATTAGCGTCCGGTCACTACTATCGTATATCGTAACTATTCACCTTACTTTGTTTTTTAATTAGAAAGCTCGAGATATAATTTATGCTTATCTTTGCAAAATTGAGTTATACAGAGCTAAGCTCTGTTTAGAAGCGAAATTATCTGACCTCTTGAAAAATTATCATTGACAAGAGGTAGGGAAACAGCCAACAGGATAAATCAATTTCCCACTTCTGCTGTGAAGTCAATTTAAATACTATTTTGTTTGCTCGATCTAATTAACTCCTATGTCAACTCTCGTAATCGTCGAATCCCCAACAAAAGCACGCACTATCAGCAACTATTTGCCGCAAGGTTATCGTGTTGAAGCCTCGATGGGACATATCAGGGATCTCCCTTCTTCAGCCGATGAAATCCCCGAATCCGTTAAGGGGACTAAATGGGCGCAGTACGGAGTAGACGTAGACAAGAATTTTGAACCGATTTATGTCATCCCCGATAAAAAGAAAAAGGTTGTAGCGGAACTGAAAAAGGCTCTCAAAGAGGCTGATAAGCTAATTCTAGCTACCGACGAAGATAGAGAAGGGGAAAGTATTAGCTGGCATTTAATGGAGGTCTTAAAGCCAAAAGTGCCGATCGAGCGAATGGTTTTTCACGAAATTACTAGCGAAGCAATTCGCAAAGCTCTAAATAATTGCCGCGAAGTGGATCAAAATTTAGTTCGCGCTCAAGAAACGAGAAGAATTTTAGATCGTTTAGTAGGTTACACCCTTTCGCCCCTCCTCTGGAAAAAAATTAAACGCGGGTTATCGGCCGGAAGAGTTCAGTCTGTCGCAGTGCGTTTATTAGTTCAACGGGAAAGGGAAAGAAGGGCATTTCAATCTGGGGGCTACTGGGATCTCAAAGCTTTGCTCGAACAGGAAAAAACACCCTTTGAAGCTAAATTAATTACTTTAGATGGCAAAAGATTGGCAACTGGCAGCGATTTCGATGCCAATACGGGTAAAATTGCCGCAGGTCGGGATGTAGTGCTGCTCGACGAAGCACAAGCCACTGCTCTCAAAGAAAGAATTGAGGATAAAACTTGGCAAGTTACTAACAAAGAAGAACGCCCCACCACCCGCAAACCAGCCCCTCCTTTCACTACTTCGACGCTGCAACAAGAATCTAACCGCAAATTGGGTATCTCGGCTCGAGATACGATGCGGATCGCGCAAAAACTCTACGAACAAGGTTACATTACCTACATGCGGACGGATTCGGTACATTTATCGGAAGAGGCGATCGCCGCAGCTCGATCTTGCGTCGAACAAATGTATGGCAAACAATATCTCAGTCCTGCTCCCCGCAAATACAAAAATAAAAATAAAGGGGCCCAAGAAGCACACGAGGCGATTCGTCCGGCCGGAAATACTTTCCGTACCCCCAAACAAACCGGTTTGTCCGGTCGGGAATTGAGTCTTTACGATTTGATTTGGAAGCGCACCGTCGCCAGTCAAATGGCAGAGGCACGACTAACCCAAATTACTGTTAATATCCAGGTAGAAGATGCGGGATTTAGAGCTTCTGGGAAGCGGATCGACTTTCCCGGATTTTTCCGCGCTTACGTTGAAGGCAGCGACGATCCAGAAGCCGCACTGGAAAATCAAGAAGTGATTCTTCCCCCGCTTAAAGTCGGCGATAAGCCAACTTGTAAAGAATTAGATGTTGTCGGTCACGAAACTCAACCCCCTGCTAGATACAGCGAAGCAGCCTTAGTCAAAACCCTAGAAAAAGAAGGGATCGGCAGACCCAGTACCTACGCCAGCATCATCGGTACGATCGTCGATCGCGGTTACGTTATCATCCGCAATAAAGCTTTAATTCCCACCTTTACAGCTTTTGCCGTCACCAGTTTGCTAGAACAGCATTTCAGCGATTTGGTCAATACTAATTTTACTTCCCAAATGGAAAGAACTTTAGATGAAATCGCCGCCGGTCAAGCGGAATGGCTACCGTATATGGAAGGTTTTTATCTCGGCGAAAAAGGACTTTACAATTTAGTTAAAGTCGGCGAAGAAGCGATCGACGCTACCGTAGCTAAAGCCGTCGCTTTAGATAATTTACCCGCTAAAGTAAAAATCGGCAGGTACGGCCCCTATCTCGAAGTTGAAAATGGCGAAGAAACGATCGCCGCTTCCATTCCCCAAGATCTTACCCCGGCAGATCTCAGCCCCGAACAAGTTGAAACTATCGTTCGTCAAAAAATTGACGGCCCCGATGAATTAGGCAAACATCCCGAAACTGGCGATCCGATCTACCTTAAGACCGGCCCCTACGGCCCTTACGTTCAACTCGGAGACAAAGACGAAGATAGCAAAAAGAAACCGAAACAAGTTTCTTTACCTAAAGGAATTAAACCAGAAGAAGCAACTCTGGAAATGGCTGTAGGGTTGTTAGCTTTACCCCGTCTGCTGGGCAACCATCCTGAAACTGGCGGGAAAATTAAAGCTAGTTTGGGACGTTTCGGCCCTTACGTGGTTCACGAATTTAAGGACGAAGAGAATAAAGCTCAAAAAGATTATCGTAGTCTCAAAGCTGAAGATGATGTTTTGAGCGTGCAACTCGATCGCGCTTTAGAATTGTTGGCTCAACCCAAGCGATCGCGCGGTGGTGGTAAGAAAAAACCCCTCAGAGAATTGGGCCCCCACCCAGAAGATAAAGAACCAGTCAACGTTTATAAAGGCCCTTACGGCAATTATGTCAAACACGGCAAAATCAATGCCGGACTTCCTGAAGGGGAAACCGTCGAAGGGATTACTTTAGAAAAGGCGATCGAATTGTTAGCAGCTAAAGCTGCAACTAAAAAGAAAACCACTACTAAGAAAAAGACAACTACTGCTAAAAAGAAAACCACTACAAAAACTAAAAAGAAATCATCCCCGGCTTGAAGAGATAAGAGTTATTAAGGATACCACAAAACTGTTAGTGCGACGCAACTAATTGGGAACTCTAATTTTGAAAGCTTAATTACATAGATTAGCTATTCAAATACTAATTAGTTACGTATAGAGAAAAAACTGATGATGAAAAAAATATCTAAACAGTTAGCGATCGCCGCTATTCTAGCAATGCCATTAGCTTTGAGCAACGCGACAAAAGCAAGTGCCGGAACTTTTGGTTCGATTGCCTATTCTCCGGCTACAGGGCGTTACGGCTATTCTTGGAATTACAATAGTCGCAGTCAAGCCCAAAATGCTGCTCTGAGAGAATGTGGAGTTAGAGACTGTCGAGTGGTAAGTTGGTTTAGTAACGCTTGTGGCAGCCTTGCAACCAGCAGATACGGTTGGGGTTCTTCTTGGAATGCTAACGGCACTCAAGCTCGAATCAGTGCTGTCAGAGCTTGCAGTCAATACGGGCCCGGTTGCAGATCTGTTCGTACTGTCTGCAGTCCTCGATAGATAAAATACGAAAATTATATTAAGTAAATAGTCAATAAATATCAGAAAGAGCTATCAAGAGGTACGAATCTGAACCTAACTTGATAACTCTTCTTTTTTTGAGTGCGGATGAAGAGACTCGAACTCTTACGCACAAGACACTAGAACCTAAATCTAGCGCGTCTACCAATTCCGCCACATCCGCTAACCAAAATATATTATAGCAAATAAAATAGGAAATAGAACAAAAAAGGTTCGATCGCTCGAACCTGTAAGAAAAGAATTATTGTAAAATCAGATCAAGCTCCTCGTTTAACTGCCAATTCAACCTGTTTAAACTCTCTATTGAGACGGTCTTTCAATTTATCTGGCAAAGGACGATTGCCATAACTGCTATAAAATCCTGCTAAAGAGTTGAGAGCTGTTTGCATGGTAGTAAAAGAACGCAAGCCAGAAGCTCGACCATCGCGACGGTAACGCGACACATAATCGTTGATTTGTTGGCGGGCAAATTCTTGTACTTCTTCTTGATTTTCCGCGTCTCTGGGCAAATTAATCGCTTCGCTTAAATGTTCGATCGTCGCTAAAGTATCTTTAGGATAATCGCCAGTCAAACCAGTAGGAGAAGAACTACAACCAACCAGACCGATGGTCAAAACTAATACTAGAGCTAAAATTCGGGATAAGTAAGATTTTATCTGCATCATTTAAATTGGGACAGTTAATAATTGATAGTTCAAATTATCGTAACAGGAATTGGGATCGCGAGAGCAAGGGTCAGGGGTCAGGGGTCAGAGGTCAGGGGTACTAATTTCCCAATCTATTGCCTATTTACCTATTTACCTATTTGCCTATTTGCCTATTTGCCTATTTATCTATTTATCTATTTGCCTCTTGCCTATTTACCTATTTGCCTCGTTACTCCTTTTTGAAACTCGATAAAAGTTAACCAAAACGACCGCTAATATATTGTTGAGTAGATTCTTCGCGGGGATTTTGGAAAATAACTTCGGTGCGATCGCATTCGACTAAGAAACCTTGACGGTTGCCTTGGTCGGTCACTTTAACGTTAAAAAAGGCTGTCGTGTCGGCAACCCGAGAAGCTTGTTGCATGTTGTGGGTCACGATCACGATGGTATATTGTTCTTTTAGTTCGTGAATTAATTCTTCTACTTTAATTGTCGAAATGGGATCGAGAGCCGAACAAGGTTCGTCCATGAGAACTATATCCGGTTGTACGGCGATCGCCCGAGCGATACACAAACGCTGTTGTTGTCCTCCAGAAATTGCCCGACCATCTTGTTTGAGCTTATCTTTAACTTCATCCCAAAGTGCTGCACCTTTGAGACTTTTCTCCACCAATTCGTCCATATCCCCTTTGTAACCGTTGATTCTTGCTCCGTAGGCGATATTATCGTAAATTGATTTCGGGAAAGGATTGGGTTTTTGAAACACCATCCCGATTTTACGTCTGACTTGTACCGGATCGATATTGGGAGCGTAGAGATCGCGATCGTAGTAGGAAATTTTTCCTTCCAATCTAAAACTAGGAATTAAATCGTTGAGGCGATTGTAACATCTCAGCAGGGTACTTTTACCGCAACCAGAAGGGCCGATAAAAGCAGTTACTTTATTTTTTTGAACGTCTAAATTAATCCCTTTGAGGGCTAAAAATTGTCCGTAATAAATATTGGCATTTTCGGTGCGTAAAATGCTTTCAGTTTGCTGGAATGTTTCTTGTAGGGGATTCATTGTAACTATTGTTTCAATCTAAATATTGCTAAAAATTACGTTTTGTTGTGGCTATGCGAGCAACGATATTACTTAACATAACCAAGATCATCAGAATAAAAGATGCAGCCCAAGCTAATTGTTGCTGATTTTCATAGGGACTGATGCCGAATTGGTAAATTAAAACCGATAGGGAGGCGATCGGTTGACTGCTTAAAGCTTGCAGTTTTAAGTCGGGCCAAAATTGATTGAATCCAGCCGTATAAATCAATGGAGCAGTTTCTCCGGCCGCCCGAGCTACTGCTAAGGTAACTCCAGTTACTATTGCCGGAACTGCAGAAGGGATGACGATTTGCAAGACAGTTTGATAGTCGTTAGCACCTACTCCCACCGAAGCCTGACGGATATCTTGGGAGATTAATTGTAAAGCTTCGTCGGTGGTGCGGACAATAATCGGCAACATTAAAATTGCTAAAGCAAAACCTCCAGCCCAGGCCGAATAAGATTTAAAGGTAACCACTAAAACCCCATAAGCAAAAGTACCGACAATAATTGAAGGTACGCCACTGAGAACGTTGGTTGCAAAACGCAGCCAGTAAGCTATGTTGGGATGGCTAAACTCCGACAAATAGATTCCTGCCATTATGCCGATTGGCACTGAAAGTGCTAAACCAATACCTACCATAATTAACGTACCGATTAAAGCATTGCCAAATCCGCCGGGATCTTGAGTTAATGCTTGGGGTGGCAATTCAAAGAAAGAATTGAAAGAAATGTGTTCGATGCCATTAATGATTAGGTAAGAGAGAACTACGAATAAAGGTATTATTGCGATCGCAGTAAATAAACTAACCAATCCCGTCATAAAAATCCCAAATCTAGTTCGGTTTGAGTTGGGATTGTATTCGAGGGAATCGTTATTTATTCCCCATAAAGATTGAGCCGAGTCAGGATTATCAGATAACATATCTATTTTTTATTAGTAACTAAAATTTAAATTTTTTGTAAGCGAGTTACTAGCAATTGGGCGATTATATTGATTGCTAAAGTTAAACCAAATAAAATTAAAGCTGCATACATTAAGGCGGAAACTTGCAAGCCACTTGCTTCAGCAAATTGGTTGGCTAGTCTAGCGGCAATACTGTTAGCTGGAGCAAAAAGAGATAAACTGACTTGATTGGCGTTGCCAATTAACATTGTTACTGCCATAGTTTCCCCTAAAGCGCGGCCTAATGCCAGCATTACACCCCCAATAATTCCCGAAGATGCTGCAGGGATTAAAATTTGAATGATGGTCTCCCAACGGGTTGCTCCCAAACCATAGGCTGCTTGGCGCAGATCTTGGGGAACGTTAATCATGGCATCTCTAGAGATCGCTGTAATAGTTGGTAGGATCATTACTCCTAAAACTAAAGCTGCTGGTAGTAATGCGGGACTTTTTAAGGGGGTTAATTCTTTTAAAAAAGGAATCAGTACGAAAATTCCCCACAAACCAAAAACTACGCTGGGAATTGCTGCGAGCAATTCAACTAAAAACACTAAGACTCTTTGTACTGGAGTTGGTAAATAGTCCTCGCTTAAGAATATTGCCACTCCCAAACCGATCGGAACTGAGAGGGCTAAAGCAATAAAGGAACTAGCTAAAGTTCCGTAAACTTCGGGCCAAACTCCGAAACTTTCTTGTGGTGGATTCCAACTGCTGGTGAAGACAAAGCCCAGACCAAATTTAGAAATTGCTGGGATTGCTTGCCATCCTACCAAACAAGCGAGCCAAATTAAAGTACCGGCTACCGACCAAGCAAAAATTTGAGAAAAAACTATAAACCCTGTATTGAGAGTTCTTTCTTTAGCAGATCGACTTTGTATTGTTCTTGAAGCAGAATTATTCGTAAAACTCACAATCTTCCTCTATCGTATAAATTGAAAGATCTTTAACAAAAGCAGTTTACTATACTACGCTATTATGTTGATACTCGAGTTTAATCCCAATCTCGCAGAAATCTAGCGAAGCATCTACCCTTTTGTTTAATTCCGATCGTTCGACTATTTATCCTTTATATTACTTTTTCTGTGCAACTTTTTCTTACCAGAATCTTGCCATCAACGATGTAATTAATTTCTACTGATTTCTATTTCACTCGGAACTTGGCTGCTTTGCTTGGCGATTTAGTCGAGATATCTCCATAAAATACCTTAATCTACTCGAAATAGATTGTAAATTTTAACGCCGTTGTCTAGATTTAGAATCAATATTTTTCTGTTTTTTACATTCTAAATATTAACTATTTATTACTATTTTCTTGAAAAAATTTATCCGATCTAATCTCAATTAATTTAAATTATTTACTGTTTGAGTCAAGCAAACCACAACATAAAATTATTACTTTTTTTGGCCAAATTTTGATGTAAGATCTGAAAAAAATATAAGATTGCAATGGAAAAATAATTTTTTTTTGATATTATCGATTGCTCTTTGAACTCACACTCACCAGCGAACACCATGCCTCAATTTTTAGCTAATGACAATCGCAAGAAAACAAAATATCAAACCAAAAAACAACGTCCCTTAATGCCTTGCTTATCTCCAGTAAATCAATTACTTTGTGGGTTAATTGGCTTGCTCTTAACAATTTGCGGCACTTTAATTGAAGCTCATGTTGTTAAATTTCCCGATCCTTTATTGAGCGGAAAAATTGAAGTAGAATCTTTAAATATTACTTTTCAAATTGGCGCAGTATTATTAACTGGTTGTTTGGGAGGGAAAAATGCAGGTGCTATTTCTCAAATTGCTTATTTATTAATTGGTTTATTTTTTTTACCAGTTTTCGATCGCGGTGGAACTCTAGAATACATTCAGCAGCCTGGTTTTGGTTATTTAGTTGGCTTCATTCCTGGTGCTTGGTTGTGTGGCAGTCTGGCTTATTATACTGCGGCAAAACTGGAAAATTTAGCCTTAAGTTCGATTTGCGGGCTGGCAATAGTTCACCTGTGCGGTATTACTTATATTTTGGGCAGATCGATTTCGAGCTATGCAGAACAAGGTTCGAGACCTTTGGAGCTAATTTTACAGTATTCAGTATCCCCTTTGCCGGGACAATTAATAATTATTTGCGCCGTTGCAACGATCGCTTTTTTTCTGCGCCGAATTATGTTTAACTAATAATTTAGCACCCACAATAATAGATGAAAAAAAATACTCTTTTTATCGTTGTTGCCGCGCTCGGCGTAATTGTAGATCGATTAACAAAAATTTTAGTAGAAAACAATCTTAATGTTGGGGATAGTTTGGATTTATGGCCGCAGGTTTTCCATTTTACCTATGTCATAAATACTGGAGCTGCATTTAGCTTTTTTACCGGTGGAGTCGGGTGGTTGCGGTGGTTATCTTTGGCTGTCAGTGCGGGTTTAATCCTTTTTGCTTGCTTCGGGCCCAAATTAACTAAAGTAGAACAGTTCGGTTATGGATTTATTTTAGCTGGGGCTTTAGGGAATGGCATCGATCGCTTTTTATTCGGTCACGTGATTG
>JASJCW010000068.1 GCA_030065265.1 Prochloraceae cyanobacterium | reverse complement strand
TTTACTGTTTCAGTATCATCCAGAGATTCAACTTAGTAAATTAGTTAATAGTTTAAAAAGCGTAAGTTCAAGGAAGCTCAGACAAGAGTTTTTACCAGAATTAGAAAATATATTATAAAAAGAAAGTAGTTTGGAATAGTAGTTATTTTCTGGCTTCATGCGGTGGCGTTACTATTTCTACCTTGAGGAAATACATTGAAAACCAGGATACACCGATTAAATGACTGGCGATTCATCCTACGCTGAATATTAAAGTCGGCAAAGGGGTCACCCCCTCTGCCGCTCTTCAAAACGGTACGTGATAGTTTCCCATCATACCGCTCCTCAATGAAACAGCCTTTTGTCATAGGCACGTCAATCGGGAAATCTGTATAAAATATACTCGTTTCCGTCGGAATTTCTTCCCCATATTCGACCTTGTTTATCGGCTATATATGGAACATCATCAACCCATATAAAGTTAACTTTGTCCCAAGCCTCTAAGAACTTTTCGCCCCATTTCTGGTCATTATGTTCCTTAATTAGTTTTAGGTCGTGTTTGGTCTTTTCGTCGTGGCAATGTCGATGAAGGAGCTGCCAGTTTTTATACTCATCCTTGCCGCCAATGGCTTTAGGGATGATGTGGTCGCGTTCTATAGTATCTCCTTCATTGAACCACAACCCGCAGTGAGCGCATTTCCCTTTTTGCTTTTTAAGCAGCGATGCCGTTCGCACTGGCATCTCAGGGTGTTTGCCCATTCTTGAACTCCAGTAAACTAGGTTGCCGTCGTATGGTGAGACTTCGCCTTTAACTTTTACATAGCGTTTGATTTCGACTGAGCTATGTTTAAGTAACCGCATTGGGTTTGTACCTTCCTGCCTGGTTGCGAATACCCAGTTATCACCGCCAATGGATTGCCAATATCTGTCGATTATCCATTTAATTCCTTTGTTATTGTGACGGCGTTTTCCCCATTTAAAAAGTTTCCACCAGATTAATTGGTCTAGTTTTGTGAAGACTTTTTTACTGCAAACAGACCGGAAGTAATTGCACCATCCTCTGATTATGGGATTCAGGTTAGTGATTAGGACTGTCTGTGATTGTCCCCGGTGTCTGTCTATTACCTCTGCTATTTGTTTGTAGTGAATTTTCTGGCTATCTTTTGATGGGGTGATAATAGTTTTAAAGCCTAGTGGTTTCCCATTGACTTTTCCTGTGGTGTATTTCCCAGCTTTGAACTGTCGGATGTTAAATCCGAGAAAGTCGAATCCTGGTTTTTCAGGTTTTAGCTCAGATAATGTATGAGTTAATCTGGTTTTACTGGGCTTTATTTCTAAACCCATATCGTCTAACCATTCAGAGATTATCTCTCTGCATCTTTGAACTACGGTTATGTCTTCGTGGAGAATAACGAAGTCATCGGCGTATCGGATTAAGGAAATAGATTTTCTCTTTTTTTGCCAAGATATTTGGTGGTTTTTAGAGTTTCTTATGTCTAAGGTTTCACTAAATTCCTTGATTCGTTTTTCCATCCCGTGGAGGGCTATATTAGCCAATAGAGGTGATAAGACACCACCTTGAGGCGTACCCTCAGATGTTGGAAACAGCTTTTTCCCATCCATTACACCAGCCTTTAGCCAGGCTCGAATTTGTTTCCGTAGGGTGGGATAGGTATTTAGTTTTTCTAGTAGCCGTTTATGGTCAATGCGGTCGAAGCATTTAGATATATCCGCATCTAGTACAAATTTAGGTTTATACCTGATGGCGTTAAATATAGCTTCGATTGCATCTTGACATGAGCGTCCTGGTCTGAACCCATGTGAGTTAGGCTCAAAACGCGCCTCCCATTCTGGCTCTAATGCCAGTTTGACAAGGGCTTGTGTTGCTCGGTCTTTCATTGTAGGTATGCCTAAAGGTCGCTTTTCTTCCTTTCCAGGTTTAGGAATCCATACGCGTCTGGTCGGGTCGACCTTTGAACTCAAGCGTAATTTTGATACAAGTTCCAGACGTTGCTTTGGGGTCAACGATTTAACGCCATCCACGCCGGCCGTCTTTTTGCCTGTATTGTCTTGGGTCACTCTACGAACCGCGAGGCATTTTGCACCCCAGGACTTTATCAGTAACTTTTGGAGTCTGCGAGTCGTTTGAACGTCGCCACGTTGAGACGCTTTATATATTCGTTTTTGGAGCTTAAACACACATCTCTCTAGCTTGTGCCAGGGGATGTCTGACCATCCATACTCTGGTTTTTCAACCTCATTCATAGCGTGTTTACTTCTACTTACAACCATATAATCTGTATCACCGTGATTCCGTCTGCTTATCCCTAGAGTTACCTAGAGCTTTTGCTTTTGATTCAATCTTTCCAGACTAAATCCTAGTTTTCTAGATGTTGCGGCTTAGCTGCCTACTCAGGTTAATCGACCTTTTCCTGAGAGATTTATTCTGGTTACTTCGTTCCTAATAACCATTTGTTTGTTCTGTTAGGAGGATACTATTCACCGAAGTTTAAGGCGGCACTGTTAACTGTTTTTCAATACTGTTAACGCCCTTTATCTGTTGGTCTTTTGACACTCGCAGCGTATCAATCTAATTTCGCTACTTCTGTATTCACGGTGATTCAGATGTATCTTTGCTTTCGCTATCCATAAGAACTTGCTCACGGGGTTAAGGGTAGATTCCCCGCTCCTTTCCGCTTTTATCCCCGCTTCAGGGATTGATGGCTAGTCGCTACCCTGGGGGAAATGCTTTCACTCCAGTGCTTGGAGGGTAAGGCTTTGCAATTTCTAGGATACTCTTGTATCACTTACAAGGTTATTAAGTTGTCATTGCTGAAGGATTAAAGTGCGAACTCTACCATTATTGGTTACTTCAGCAATGCTCCCCATCCCTCGGTTAAGATTTCGGGGAAACGAATCGCACTAAAAATTACAAACATAGGATGAATCGCCAGAACAAGCTAATCTTGATTTTTATTAAATCAGGCGATCGCCTACTTAAGTAAAATTTAAAATGAAAATGACAAGATCGGTCTTTCTCAGGAGGGCTGAACTATGACAACTAAAATAATCCGTTCAGCTTTAAGTTTAGCTGTTATTACTGGCGCGATTTTGTTCGTCATAACAGCAAGTAGATCTTTACCATTAGCGCAGGCAGAATCGAAACAAAAAAGCCAAGAATTGCCAGAATTAACCTCTCAATGTTATGGCAGAGGTAGATGGGGATGGCAAAGAGAAGGCAACTACCGAAGACTGTACGATATTAATACCGTAGAAACAATTAACGGTAAAATTATCAGGGTGGATCGGGTTACTCGCACAAGAGGAATGTCTTCTTCTGGGGTTCATTTATTAGTTCAAACAGAAAAAGATAATACCATCTCCGTACATTTAGGCCCGTCTTGGTACGTTGCTCGGCAAGATTTACAACTCAATCGAAATGCTGAAATTGAAATAACAGGTTCTAAGATTGATTTGGATGGTAAATCCACTATAATCGCTCGCGAAGTCAAGCAAGGAAATAAAACGATCGCACTCAGAGATAATAACGGAATTCCCCTCTGGAGCGGGAGAATGCGTCGATCTTTTTAAAAGTTAAGATATGCTAATTCTAAAATTATGGGCGGTTCAAAATCAAATCCAGCCAAAAGCTTTGAAGAAATCGAACATACTGCCGATCGAGCTTATCGAGTTAGAGGTAAAAATTTAAGAGAATTATTTGTTCGAGCAGCTCGGGGACTTTACTCGCTGGTTGAAATGCAATTAAAGTCGGAAACTAAAACAGTGCGATCGATCGAACTTGAAGCGATCGATCCTGAAAGTCTTTTAGTGGCTTGGTTAAATGAATTGCTTTACCTTCATGAAAGTGAGGGTTTAGGATTCGATCGCATACAAATCGATTATCTCGATCGAACTAGCTTAAAAGCTACAGTTCAAGGGACATCTACTCGGAAATGGCTCGAGGATATTAAGGCGGTAACTTATCATAATTTATCGATCCGCGAAACAGAATCGGGTTTGGAAGTAACCCTGGTATTAGACGTGTAAGAGAAAAAAAGCACTTATGTCCCCACTAAATCTCGATCGAGGAGGGGCCAAAATATGATTAGAAAACAAGATTTAAATCGTCTCAAAAACTATCTCTGGGAAATTCCGATTTCTTTCCACCCAGAGATGAAAGTACCTGTGTGGATTTTTGCAGATGAAGAATTAATTGAAGAAGCCTTGGATGACTTATCTATTAACCAAGCGGTTAACGTCGCCTGTTTGCCTGGTTTAGTCGCACATGTAGCAATTATGCCCGACGTTCATCAAGGGTACGGGATGCCTATCGGTGGCGTGATGGCGGCACGAATACCGGAGGGGATTATTTCGCCCGGGGCAGTCGGTTACGATATTAACTGCGGGGTAAGGGTTTTGGCCTCGAAAATTACTTACCAAACTGCCCTACCTTATTTAGGAGACCTCGCTAACAGTCTATATCGCAACTGTCCTAGTGGAGTAGGTACTGGAGGTAGTTTACCATTATCTGCCGCAGAATTCGATCGAGTCTGCCGTACTGGTGCGGGTTGGACTTTAGCTAAAGGATATGCCACCAAAGAAGATTTAGAACGCACGGAAGAATTTGGCTGCATAAAAGGAGCAGATCCCGATCGCGTCAGTCAAAGAGCCAAACAAAGAGGTAAAAATCAGTTAGGAACTTTGGGAGCGGGCAATCACTTTCTCGAAGTAGATGTAGTCGAAGAGATATTCGATCCTGAAGCGGCAGCGATAATGGGTTTAGAACCAGGATGTCTTGCGGTGCAAATTCACTGCGGTTCTCGTGGTTTCGGACACCAAATTTGTACCGATTACGTGCAAGATTTTCAAAAAGCGGTAATTAAATATGGCATCAAATTGCGCGATCGCGAATTGGTTTGCGCTCCTTTTGCTAGCCCTGAAGGTCAAGCTTACTTAGGGGCGATGAAAGCAGCAGCTAACTATGCTTTTGCTAACCGTCAGGCATTAGCATATCACGCGCGGCGCAGTTTTCAGGAAGTATTTGGTTCGCAAGCAGGGGCAGAACCATTGCGCCAGATTTACGATATTGCCCACAATATGGCTAAGATTGAAACACATCAAATTGAGGGGCAAAAACTGAAAGTTTGCGTTCATCGTAAAGGGGCAACCCGAGCTTTTGGCCCTGGATTTGCTGAATTGCCAGTTGAATATCGCCCTTTGGGTCAACCCGTTCTCGTTCCCGGTTCGATGGGAACTGAAAGTTGGATTCTTCTAGGTACGAAAGCATCAGAAGAGCTTTCTTTTGGCTCGAGCTGTCACGGTGCGGGACGAGTTATGAGTCGCCGTCAAGCCAAACGCAGCATCAGGGGCGATCGCCTGCGCGAAAAATTAGAAGGAGAAGGGATTAATATCCGTGCTGGCTCGATGCCAGGATTGGCTGAAGAAGCCCCTCAAGCCTATAAA
Organism: Prochloraceae cyanobacterium; assembly: GCA_030065265.1. Taxonomy (GTDB): domain Bacteria; phylum Cyanobacteriota; class Cyanobacteriia; order Cyanobacteriales; family JASJDA01; genus JASJDA01. The sequence continues at coordinate 19,182 of JASJCW010000068.1, read as the reverse complement.
AATGTTAACCGCGTCGTTGAAACTGTCGCGAAAGCTGGAATTGCTCGTAAAGTTGCGCGTTTGCGACCGATCGCCGTAATCAAAGGTTGAAAAACAAACGGATCGATCGAGTTAGCAGTTGAACAAGTCAAGTCTGACAAACAACTCGAAATCCGATGTAGTAAGAGCGGTACTCCGGTTGTAGACAGTGACGAGTAGCGCAACGACAGAAGTCAGCAAAATTGAGCCAAGAACCGCCACGTAAGACACGAGCCAAATTGGTATAATTTTCTAACCAAGCACTGCCATCTGTTGGCGATCCTTGATAGTTTTGATGCCAGTAGTCAAGACACCATTCCCAGACTAACCCATGAAGATCGTATAAGCCAAAAGGATTAGCAACTTGAAAATAACCAACTGGTGTGGTTTGCCCGCGATATTTTCCAGTCGCCCCCTTTCGATAAGGACAAATTCCATAATAATTCGCTAAATTGGTGGAGATAGTCGGGCCAAAATGAAATGGACTGGTAGTTCCGGCTCGACTTGCATATTCCCATTCTGCTTCAGATGGTAAACGATAAGTTCGCCCTGTTTTTTGAGATAATCTCGCACAAAATTCCATCGCATCGAACCAAGAGATTGATTCGACCGGTAAATTATCGCTTCTAAAGTAAGACGGAAAGAGAAATAAATCGCGTTTAATTTTGGCAAAGCTAGCAACTCTTTGCCATTGTGCTTGAGTTACTGGGAATTTACCGAGAAAAAAACTCGGAATTCTGACTTGGTGTTGAGGAATTTCATTCTTGATTGTCCCGCCCATAACAAACATCCCAGCAGGTATTCTCACCATTTCTAATTGAATGCCATTTTCTAAATTCTCACTGACATATTGAGCTTGTTTGCGATCGCGAGCTACTTCTTGTCCACTTCGATCTAATCGTACTGTTTGAAAATTAAACCACTTTAAATCTAGTTGTTTTGTCGATTCAAATAATTCTGATTTGGTTGGTTTGATAATGGCTGCAGCCATTCCCAGTCCGGTAAACCCAGCAGCTTTTAAAATAGTTCGTCTCTTTAAAGATTGTTTCTGAAAAATAAACATTTAATCTGTGAGATATTGGTCTATTTCAAGCTCTTGATCTGATGAAATTCGCAACTCTGAAAGCTTTTTCATATCAGAATTTTAGCTGACAATAGAAGTGTAAGAGACAACAGATCTCCAGTGGTCGAAGGGAACTGGAAAATATCCTAATTTTTGTAGTTGTAACAAACATCTAGATACTGGGGGAGCAAGTTAAGATGATTTGGCAAAAAATTTTAGTAGCGGTAGATTTATCCACAATTGCTAGAATCGCTTTCGAGCAGTCTCTAACTTTAGCACAAGCAACCGGAGCTAGTCTAATTCTGTTGCACGTTTTATCTGCTGATGAAGAGGGTTCGCCAACTAAGTGGCTATATACGGTTGACGATCGGTTTTTGTTGCCAGATGTCTGGCAAATAATGGTCGAAGAGTATGAAAAGGAATGGAAAAGTTTCCAACAAGAAGGATTAGTAGCTCTAGAAGCCATGAAAAAAGAGGCGATTCAACAAAAAGTCAATACGGAAATTCTGCAAATCTTGGGCAGTCCGGGACGGACTATTTGCCAGCAAGCAAAGGAATTGGCAGTCGATTTAATTGCGATCGGCAACCGTGGACGTTCTGGAGTTCAAGAGCTATTTTTGGGTAGCGTTAGTAATTACGTTATTCATCACGCCGCTTGTTCGGTTCTGATTGTGCGAAATCCAAATTACAATAAAGCTCAAAAAAATTAAAAAGCGGGGTTGATTCAGCTTAAATTATTGCTTGTGAATCAGGAAATAATTTGATTTGACTAGCTTTATTGAATGCTAGTATAAAAATCGGTCATCCTTTTCCTCCACCAATAAATCAAATTAAGTGTGTATTTCTATATACTTATATGTACTGATATGTCCTGAATTGTCTGTTTTGTCAAAAAAAAGCAATTACGATCTATGTTGAACATATCAAGCTTAATGTAAAATAAGATACTCAAATTCTTGGTTATTTTTAGCGATAGCTTCTTTTTAAAAATGTATTGATTTAGGAAGACAATCAGTATTCTAGAATAAGAATGATAGAAAATTTACTAAAACCCCTGCAACGTTTTGGCGTACATTTAGGCTTAGAAAGAATTGAAACACTTTTAAATGCTTTAGACAATCCCCAGCAACAAGTACCTATCATACACGTCGCCGGAACTAACGGTAAAGGATCGGTATGTGCTTATTTATCTTCGATACTCTCCGCAGCAGGATATAAAGTCGGTCGCTATACTTCTCCTCACCTGGTAAACTGGACGGAAAGAATTTGTATCAATCAAGAGCCGATCGCAAGTGAAGAATTAGAAGCAATTTTAAAACAAATACAAGCAGCGATCGACCCTAATATCGAAAGTCCAACTCAGTTTGAAGTTATTACTGCTGCTGCTTGGTTGTATTTTGCTAAAAATAAAGTAGATATTGCCATTATCGAAGTTGGTTTGGGTGGAAGGTTAGATGCGACTAACGTCTGTAGCGATCCTCTTGTAACTATTATTACCTCAATTAGTCGCGAACATTGGCAGCGTCTCGGCGATACGATCGCCAAAATTGCTTACGAAAAAGCTGGTATCCTAAAATCAAACTGCCCTGTTGTGGTTGGTAATTTACCCTCAGAAGCAAACCAAGTGGTCGTCGATCGCGCTACGAGTTTAAATTGTCCGCTCGTTGAAATAGCGGGTAAATCATCTTACAGCGATTTAAAATCTTTGCAGCGAGCTAAATATGAAGAGATCGAATATCCTTTACCTTTACTTGGAGAAGTGCAATTAAACAATTCTGCTTGTGCGATCGCCGCGATCCAAATTTTACAACAAAAAGGTTGGAAGATCTCTCAAAATGCGATCGAAACTGGGATGAGTCAAACTAAATGGTTGGGAAGAGTGCAATGGACAACTTGGCAAGATCGACCGATACTGATAGATGGCGCGCACAACACAGCAGCAGCATCTTGTTTGCGTAATTATGTCGATACCCTCGATCGGCCGGTTAATTGGGTGATGGGGATGCTAACCACTAAAGACCATTCTGAAATTTTACAAACTTTACTCAGAAATGGCGATCGACTTTTTTTAGTCCCCGTACCGGAACACAGTAGCGCAGCACCGGAAGAATTAGCCGCTTTAGCAACAAATATTTGTCCTCAATTAACAGAAATTAAAACTTTTCCCGATTTATTTACCGCTTTGGAAGCAGCCAAAGATAAAGAAACATTAACGGTTTTGTGCGGGTCACTATATTTAGTCGGATATTTTTTTGCCAAGCAATGAGTTTTTTATTTTTATCTAAATTATTGCCATTATTTGTTTATCCTTTAGGATTGGCTTGCACTCTATTAATAATAGCTTTAATCTTAAAATCCCTCAGAGTTAAAAGAAGCAGAAAAAAAATCTATTCTCAACTTTCATCCTCAGCAATCTTTTTAGCGATTTTAGTCTTATGGTTGAGCAGTAACGGCTGGGTAAGTAATTATTTAGTTAAATCTTTAGAGTGGCAAAATCTAACCGCAACTATTCCCCAAGCCGAAGCAATTGTTTTACTCGGAGGTTCGACAAAACCACCTATATATCCTCGAACAATGCCCGATATTTCAGAACAAGGCGATCGCATTATTTATGCTGCAAAATTATATAAAGAAGGCAAAGCTCCCCTAATTATTGCGGCTGGAGGTCGAATTCATTGGCGGGTTGGCGGTCAATCTGAAGCGGAAGATATGCAGCAACTATTAGAATTCATTGGCATTCCCGCCGCAGCAATTATACAAGAACCTAACTCTTTAAATACCCACGAAAATGCAGTTAATGTCAAAAAAATCTTACAAGAAAAAGGCATAGAACAAGTCTTATTAGTAACTTCAGCGATGCACATGCCCCGATCGCTGCTAATTTTTAAAAAAGAAGGAATCAATGCGATCGCCGCACCGACAGACTTTTTAGTAAGTCAAAAAAACCTCGACGAACTTACTAGCAGCAGCAAATCGATAATACTTAATTTAATTCCTAACGCCCATAATTTGGCAAAGACAACCAGAGCATTAAAAGAATATCTTGGCTTGTTTGTTTATCATCTGCGAGGCTGGCTTTAAACTGTTACCTAATTGTTACTTTAACTTTTTATAATCTTTATAACCTTTATAACTCTTAGATTCTCCAGTATTTATCCATGATAGCGATCGACAGATAGGATCGCTATCTTTATTCGATCAATATTTGCGATCGCCAAGTTTTCTCAAATAGATATCCGATTAAAAATGCAATTACACCATTTCTATTTAATATTGTTACAGTTGGGGGGTCAGAGGTCAGAGAAGTGGTTGCTACACTTTTGAGAACTTAGATTTCAAGTAGCTTTTTAATAGCAGCAAATCCTGCATCTATGTCTGATGGATCTGCTGTCAATTTTTTTTAAAGATTCGCTGAATTTAAATTTAAGGATTATTTTTTATTTTAGTCTTCAATTTTTGTCGATATAAACTCTGAAATTGAAAAGCCAACAACGGTGGCGAATACCGGCCAATAAATATGAATAAAAGGATCTGTCGTACTCAATTGATTCTTTTTATTATTAGTAGATATCATTTGTAAGATCGAGAATGCTAACGTTCCGCATATTGCCCCAATAAATAAAGCTAAAAAATGTTTTTTCATAAACTAACTAGATTTAACTGCTTATCTTAAAATTATCTATTTTTGAAAATAAAAGATAAGATTTTAATTTTAACTTTAAAATTATAAACATTTTATTCAGTTCCGTTGTGATTTTAAGTTTTTTGCCGCAAAGATAATAATTAAAGGAATTGAAACGATCGCAATAATTCAGGGAAAATCCGAGGAAACCTCCAATTTCAGCCCGCACCAAGCAAAAGATAAGATTGGGAAAGAATTTGTCAAAAACTTATTACACTTTACTTCTTAAATAATTAAATAAGCACGAAGTAAAATTTTTCTAATTCACTCAAGCATCTATTTTCCTCGATGCGATCGCCCGATCTAATGTATTTAATAATTTTGTTAAAGTATAAGGCTTAGATAAAATGTGTTCGATTCCAGCAGCATTTAAAGTTGCAATTCGCTCTGGAGAAAAAATTCCACTTGTTGCGATAATTTTAATTTGAGAGTCGATTTCTTGTAGAGATTTAATCGCCTTTAAGCCATTCATTGATGGCATCATCATATCCATTAAAACCGCATCTATTTTGCGATCTTGTTGTTGATAAATTTCGATTGCTTCAATACCATTTCTAGCCAGCAAAGTTCTGTAATTATATTTTTCTAAAAATGCTTTAGTAATTTGTTGAATCGTAACTTCGTCGTCTACAATCAAAATTAATTCTTGATTTCCCGATTTTAATTGAAGTTTAGTTTTTGCTTGATTTGATTTTGCCTCTACTGCTGGCAAATACACTTTGAACTGACTACCTTTACCTAACTCGCTATATACATTTAAAAAACCGTTGTGGTTTTTAATAATAGCCATGACAGTAGACAGTCCGAGTCCCGTACCTTTTAACCTTTCTTTAGTGGTAAAAAAAGGCTCAAAAATTTTCTTCTTAATCTCATCGGGAATTCCGATTCCGGTATCTGTTACCGTCACAACTACGTAAGAACCAATCGGAGCTGAATTATGAATTTGTAAGTAGTTTTCGTCTATGGAGATATTTTCTAGGGAGATAGTTAAAGTGCCACCATCGGGCATTGCATCCCGCGCGTTAATGCACAAATTCATAAATACTTGATAGAGGCGAGTCTTATTTCCTAATACTTTCCAAGAGTGTAGATCGCTGTCTAGTTTAAGATAAATTTCTATAGATTTTGGAAAAGTGTTTCTTATAGTAGCGACAATTTCTAACAGCAAGTTAGAAACTTTTAAATTGCTCAGTTTGCCCGAACTTTTACGAGCGAAAGAGAGTATTTGTCGGACTAGTTCGACACCACGTTTAGAATTGTATTCTAAAAGAGAAAATAAATTCTGAGTTTCTGAATCTGAATTAGGAAATTTTAACGGTAAAAGTTGAGCGATACCGATAATTGGGGTGAGAATGTTATTAAAATCATGAGCTATTCCGCTCGCTAAAGTGCCGAGAATTTCTAACCGTTGGCTGTGGAATAATTGATTTTCCATTTGTTTTTTCTCGGTAATATCAATCCAATAACCAACCAATTCAATCGCCTTTCCTTCAGAATCTTGAACCAATTTTAATTCATCTCGCAACCAAAGATAATGTCCTTTTTGATGGCGAAAACGATATTCAGTTGCTCCTTCGGCATTTTCTAATATTTTTGAAAGTTCATTGATAACGCGATCGCGATCTTCCGGGTGAATCAGATCTCGCCAAAAAAAACGATCGGCAAAGAAACTAGAGCTGTGATAGCCTAAAATCGAGCTGACATTTTCACTAAGAAAGCCGATCGACAAGAGATCTTCTGTTATCTCCCGAGAATAGATAATAGCTGGACTAAAAGTTAACAAATTTCTCAAACGCGATCGCGTCATTTGTAACTCATTTTCTAATTGTTGTTGCACTCTGTTAAGTTCGATCGTTTGTTTGTCTACTTCAGATTGCAAGAGATCGATCGTCCGGGACATTTCTAGGGGGTCGAACACTCGCAAGATGCTGGTTTGAGTGACAATTCCGGCTAATTCTCCCGACTTTTCTACCACTACCAGTCTTCTTAAGTCTTTAGCATCCATCAATTGATGTGTTTCCCAAAGAGAATCTTCTGGATCGATCGGGATTAAAGGTTGACTCATTACTGCTGAGGCTTTAGTTGTGACAAAATCTAAATTGGCAACTTGATATCTAACTAAATCTCTTTCGGTAATAATTCCTACGGGAATAGTTATCTTTTCTGGGGCTGTTTTTGTTTCGACTATTACTATACAACTGACTTGATGCTGTTTCATCAGTCGAGCAATCTCGACGAGCAATACTTCACCCGAAGAAATTGCCACCGATCTGGTCATTACTTCAGAAACCCTTCGCATCTTCAGCAAAGAGCTTGGTGTTAGGGCCGAACGAATATTTTTCTGAGTGATTATGCCAATTAATTTCCCCTCATCATTAACTATCGGAAGATGGCGAATTCTGTTTTCCCGCATTATTGTTAGTGCGATCGTCAGATCTTCATTTTGATATTTTTGGAGGGTAATCAATTGTGATGTCATGACTTCGCCAACTTTTTTGTCAGCTAAATCGACTCGATCTGCGATCGATTTAACTAAATCTCTTTCTGTAAAAATTCCGACTAGTTTCCCGCTATCGACAACTAAAACGTAACTGCTTTTTTTTAGATTATTATTAGCACAAAAACATCGTTCTTTTTCTTGAGAAGATGCTTCATTATTTACTAATCCGTGCATTATTTGAATCGCATCTCTGACCCAAAGCTCCGATGCAACTGTTATCGGATTGTAATCTATTATCTTATCTAAAGTTTGTATTTTTTCTGATTGTTCTGATTCGTGACTTTGTGAATTCATTTTTGCAGTCAATTTTTTGACGTGAAAATGCACCAATTTCGGAAAAGTTACTTAGCTATTACTTAAAATAAACAAGTTGTTATTTTTTGAATATTTTAAGTTAACCCTATTTTAGTAAATACAATACATGTTGAGATCTTCGATCTTGAGAATAGAATTTGATTGATTTAAATTTAAATCGTTTTTTAAATCAATAAAAGGCTTACCTAAATTAATTGTAGTTTTTGCAAAGAGATTTTAAATGATGCAACATTAAAAAATTAAACTTAGCAAATAAAAACTTAGCCTTTAACTATCTTAGTTGAAGTTGTGACGAATATCATCAAAAAAATCGGTCGAAGTTAACAAATAGCACAATCGATCGCCTTCAGGGCGATCGAAGTAAAATAAAAAAGATAAGTATGGCAATAAGGTGAGATGGAAACCTCCCAACTAAAAAAAGAAGTAGAATCAGCAAGTTTACGCCTGAGTAAAACTCAGGACTATCTTTGACTTGCCAGCATTAGAAGCAAAAATCAAAGATTTAGAGCAAAGATCGGCACAACCGGAATTTTGGGAAGATCGCGAAGCAGCCCAAAATACCCTACAAGAATTAAACGACCTCAAAGACCACTTAAAGCAGTATCGAGAGTGGGAAAATAGTTTAGAAGACGCGAAAGCGATCGCCGAACTGCTCGAACTAGAAGAAGATGAAAACCTACTAGCAGAAGCGCAAACAAACATTACTCAACTGCAACAAGAGCTAGATCGCTGGGAACTGCAACAGCTATTATCTGGCATTTACGACACCAAAGGTGCAGTATTAACTATTAACGCTGGTGCTGGGGGTACAGACGCTCAAGACTGGGCTGAAATGCTGCTGAGGATGTATTCTCGCTGGGGAGAACAGCAAGGATATAAAGTCGATCTCGTCGAAATCTCAAAAGGGGATGAAGCAGGGATAAAATCAGCTACCCTAGAATTTACCGGGCGTTATGCCTTCGGCTATCTCAAAGCAGAAAAAGGGACTCATCGACTGGTGAGAATATCGCCATTTAATGCCAACGGTAAGCGTCAAACTAGCTTTGCTGGAGTTGAAGTAATGCCAGCTTTAGATAACGATGCGATCGAAGTAGACATTCCTGAAAAAGACCTCGATATTAGCACCTCTCGCGCTGGGGGAAAAGGCGGACAAAACGTTAACAAAGTTGAAACCGCAGTTCGGATCGTTCACATTCCTACGGGAATAGCAGTACGCTGTACTCAAGAAAGATCTCAAATCCAAAATAAAGAGAAAGCATTAGCTATTCTCAAAGCAAAACTATTAATTATCCTCGAAGAACAAAGGGCTAAAGAAGTAGCCGAAATTAGGGGCGATATGGTAGAAGCTGCTTGGGGAAATCAAATTCGCAACTACGTTTTTCATCCCTATCAAATGGTTAAAGATTTGCGGACTAACACTGAAACTACCGCAGTCAGTAACGTCTTAGATGGGAATCTCGATCCCTTTATTGAAGCCTATCTGCGTCAAGAAACTGGGGTTTAAAGATTGGCAAGTAGCAAGTATAGATTAAATACTTGCTATCAATAGACAAATCGATTTAGATTAATGGAAAGTCAAGATGTATCTAAGAAATTGGCGATCGCAATTTAATTTTAATCCCTGAATTTTTACCTGAAATTATGCTTTCTCAATGGAACTGTTTGCTAAAAAATATCGGAGAATGGCAAGGATCTTTTACGCGCTTTTCTCCTGATGGAGAGGAATTAGAAGATACTCCTACTGTAGTTTCTTTAGCAATTTTGAGCGATAATGAAACGATGCGTCAAGTAGTTCGTCGGAATTACAAAGAGCGGCCACCTGAAGAGAAAGTATTAGAATATAGCTCTTTAGGTAAAGGTGTTTTATTCTTTGAAAATGGTGCTTTTTCTCAAGGTTCTCTGCAATGGGGGCCTTTCTCACAATTTGGTGCGGAATTTGGTTTGATTTCAGATTGCGATCGCTTGCGAATGGTACAATTTTTTAATCAAGAAGGAAAGTTTGATCGCCTGACTTTAATTCGGGAAACCTTAGCGGAAAAAAATTCAACTCCAAGACCGATTTTAACCGTCGAACAACTGTTAGGAACTTGGCAAGGAAAAGCTACTACTATTTATCCCGATTTTAGAAATCCAGATATTTTATCTACCAAGCTCAGCTTAACCCTTCAAAGTAACGATCGATTGGCTCAACAATTAAGTTTTAATCTTGGTAATAATTCTCGCAGCATTTCCTCAATAGCTAAGATTGACGGCTGCATTTTACAATTCGATCGCAGCGAACCAGCCCGCAAAATTATTATGTTACCTGGCGGTGCTTCTTGCAATATTCCCGTGCAAATTAAACCAGGAAAACCAATTTTATTAGAAATGGGTTGGTTAATATCTCCGCATCAAAGACAAAGAATAATTCGTAATTACGACGATAAAGGAGGATTGATTAATCTTACTTTAGTAGAAGAAGAAAAGATTGATTAGTTAGTTTTTGATTGGGATTTTTAGAAATAAAAAATTTAAGATTGATTATGAAATTTATCATCTATCGCGTTTACGAGCAAGAAGATGGATACTTGGTTACGGGAATCTGCGATGGAGATAGTAGCCCAGAAAACTGTCTGAAAATAGGGGATATCTTTTTAAAAGCTTATAAAAACATTTTTGAAAAAACTTCTTTGAAGCTAATTGAAACAAAAGATATTCGCGATCTTAAATTGGAAGTGAAAAAAATTGTAGCTTACAGACATCAATTAGAAGAACTTCCATTAGGTATGACAGCAGAACTTTATTTAACAGGAGATAGAACTGCTAATCTTGAAGAAAAGGATATACTTAGCACTAACAATTTATTTCCTTAGTCAAGTTGCTAGAGAATAGGCAATAGGCAAGAGCGATCGCCAATTTAACTTATTTGACTGACTTATTATTTCCTCAAAATATAGAACCTTTTTCCCTATTGCTTCTTTTGTTGCCTATTCCCTCTTGCCTGTTGCCTCTTACCTCTTGCCTATTTAACCTTCAATTCTTTTTCAAAACCAACAGTAGTAGAAACCATCGCAGCCATTAGTTGCTCTGGAGATACGGAAAAAGGTAAATTGTGAATGTCCGATCGCGGATTGCAAGTAGATTCGGCAACAAGACGTAACTCGTTTAAAGTAATATCTTTTAAACCGAGATCTTCTAAACTTTTCGGCAAAGCGATCGCACGGTAAAATTCTAATAATTGCTTTCTGGCCGATGCCGCTAGTTGATTGCCTTGTAACATCTCTTCCAAACGCAATTGGACTAAAATGCCATAAGCGACCTTTTCCCCGTGCAAACTGCCCCTAGCAGCCTCGATTTGGGTTAAACCATTGTGAACTGCATGAGCGGCAACGGTGCGGCATTTAGCCCCTCCTAAACCCCCAATAACTCCGGCTAAAAGTACGGTTGCATCTACCACTTCACACCATGCTTCGCTTCCTGGAGATTCTAAGGCAGCGGCAGATTTTTGTAATAAAATATCCCTGAGTATTCTTGCTTCTTGAACTGCGGCAATCACTAAAGTAGAATTAGACTCACCGCTACTAACCGAAGACTCGTACCATTTTGCGACAGCATCACCAATTCCAGCGACTAAAGTACGTTTTGGAGCTTGTTTAATTAAGTTGTAGTCCAAAATTAATAATTCAGGAGAACGATTTAAACTTACCCCATACTGAAATTGACCGCGATCGCTGTAGATGTTTCCGAGAGCAGCCCAAGCCGCACAAGTAGCCCCAGATGTTGGTATAGTAACTACAGGTAAGCCAGCGCGATCGGCAAGTAATTTAGCTGTATCTAAAGCTTTTCCCCCGCCAATCCCAATAATCAGATCTCCTTGATGTTCTTCTAATGCTAATTTGAGACGATTGAGGGTATTTTCAGAACAATCGGGATGATAACTTGCTAGTTTTGTCTCTAATTCGTAAGGGGCGATCGCCGGGATTAAATGCTTTTCTGCTAAAGATAAAGTGCGATCGCCACCGACTATTAAGGGTCTTTTACCCAACCTGGAGATCTCCTCTCCTGCTGCGGCTATTTCTCCTTTTAAAATTCGGGCTGGGGATACTAATAGAGGAGTTAAAGCTTTGATAGTTGTTTGATTTGACAATTTACCTTCTTTCTGCATCAATTTCTGCTTGTTTTCCAAATTCCTAAAATTCTAGTCAAAATTGCTTTCGGGGGGTAATTCCTCGGGCAATCGAGCGAAATTAGCGGTGAAAACATCTATTTCCATATTTTCATCTTCGCGACTAGAAAGCGATCGCTTTACCTGACCTAAATATAGCGGTACTGACAGACCTTCTTCTGGGTGAATAACCGTCCGCAACCGAACAGTTAATAAATTTTCTCCTAAACCCAAACGACCGGGGGAATATAAGTCTAACGCAGCTTGACGCAAAGTTGCTTCAACTTGATCGGGAGTTATATCAGGTTTAGTCGAGACGACAACTTGATTGGCACTGTTGTCGTAAACTAGATAATATCTTACTGCACCGGGTATAACTTGACGGGTATATAATCCCAGTCCCAAACCAAACAAACCAATACTGAGGACTCCAATAAACCCAGTTACCCCAACTAAACGAAAACGGAAACTCCACTTCAAAATAAAGGCTAAAATCGTCAGCCCAAACAAGACTAAGGTGAGGATAGCCGACCATTTGGCATAATCAGAAAAATTGACTGGCATTTCCATCTTGGCGATCGCCTCTGCTATTCTTTTTCATAATTGATGCTATCTTTTCTCGTGACTGTAAAATTCTAAACTTTGCTTAAGATTACTTCCTGTTTTTGAATTGCCTAAAAATTCTTATTATTAATTTTTTCAATTTATCAATCTTTTTATAGTTTGCGTATAGCTAAGATATTTAAATGGTTATAGTTTTAATCAAATCAACTTCGCCCCAAGTCATTGTTTGAATTTATATGAACGATCGCAATATAACTTTATGGTTTAATTTCTTTTTACTGATTCTTTTAATTGGGACAGGTTTTTTTATCGGTCTTTGGCTTCATTCTGTAATCTCGCTGGTTTTGAGAATTGAAAGCGAAACCCTCAAAATATTACTAACTTCGATCTTCGCGGGTGTGGTTAGCGGCTTACTATACAATAAACTACATAAAAAGTAATTATAGTTATTTCCTTGTAAGAGGCAATAGGCAATAGGCAATAGGCAATAGGCAATAGGCAATAGGCAATAGGCAACAGGCAACAGGCAATAGTCAAGAGGGAAGAGGGAATAGGCAACAGGGAATAGATAAGACTATTTGTGTAAAAAATGTTAATTATATTTACAACCTACTGTTTTGTTTCTCCGTTTTTCCAAGCGATCGCATTGGGGCTAAACTAGGGAAAAATTAGATTTAATCCGAAAAAAAATCTAATTTATGCTCGTCTCCATAAACTGGGAAAAATTAGCCGCAGAATACAGCAGCAAAAAAACTCGCAGGTTCAAACTTGCCGAGAATAAAAGCAATTACCAGTTTCAACCGTCCCAAGAATCTCCTTGTTTTCCCCCAGATCTAGAACTAAGAAACTATCAAGCACAAGCAGTTATTAGTTGGTTCAAAAACAAAGGAAGGGGGACGTTAAAAATGGCAACCGGTAGCGGTAAAACGATTACTGCACTGGCGATCGCTACGGAACTGTATCAAAAAATTGGTCTCAAAGCAATTATTGTTATCTGTCCCTATCGTCATTTAGTTGCTCAATGGTCGCAAGAATGTCAAAAATTTAATCTCGAGGCGATCGCCGCATTTGAAAGCGTTTATAATTGGCAATCTCAACTTTCAGATCGACTTTACAGTCTTATTTCTGGCGATCGCTCTTTTGTGACAGTTATTACTACTAACTCTACTTTCATCACTCCAGGATTTCAATCGCAAATCAAATATTTCCCCGACAAAACCCTAATTATTGGCGACGAAGCCCACAATTTAGGATCTGCGCGTTTAATCGAATCTTTACCGCGTCAAATAGGATTGCGTCTGGCTTTATCTGCTACTCCCGAACGATATTATGACGATGATGGCACTGATTTTATTTTCGACTATTTCGGCCCGATTTTAGAACCAGATTTTAGCCTTGCCGATGCTATTAATGCTAAAGCATTAGTTCCCTATCTTTACTATCCTATTTTGGTTGAGTTTACCCCATCGGAATCTTTTGCTTATGCAAAATTAACTAAAAAAATTGGCTGGGCCTTAAATAACCGAGATCGGAACGTTGGAGCAAATACTGCTGTAACTTCCCTATTAGTTCAGCGATCGCGCTTAATAGCTGGAGCGAAAAATAAATTACACGCTTTGCGTCAATTGATGAGCGATCGCCTCGATACGACCCATACCTTATTTTATTGCGGTGACGCGCGGGTAGAATACGATTCTAGTTATGTCCGTCAGATCGATGCTGTGACTCGTATTTTAGGGATAGAATTGGGTTATCGAATCAATACCTACACGGCCGAAACTCCCCTTCTAGAAAGAGAAATATTGCAAAATCAATTTGAAACAGGGCAATTACAAGGTTTAGTCTCGATTCGCTGCTTGGATGAAGGTGTCGATATTCCCGCAATTAAAAATGCTGTAATTCTTGCCAGCACTGGAAACCCGCGCCAATTTATTCAGCGTCGGGGGAGAATATTGCGCCCCCATCCAGGTAAAGATCGCGCTACTCTGTTCGATGCGATCGTTCTCCCTCCCGAACTCGATCGCAATACTTGGGAAGTGGAACGCAACTTGTTACGCAAGGAATTAAAGCGTTTTATTGAGTTTGCAGATCTGGCTGAGAATGCTGCTGAAGCTAAAAATATTTTATTGTCCCTTCAAGATCGATATAGTTTATGATCGACTAGCTTTATTAGCTAATTAGAAGCAAACACAACCAAGTTTATTTTATATTCTCTCCAAAATCTTGTTAGAGAGTGAAGAGCGATCGCTATTATTTGTGTTTAATATTTCTGCTTGGAAAGCTTTAATTAATTTGTCGATCGCACTCGCACGTTCTTCGTAAGAAAGAAGGCATTTTTCGGCAGACATTATCACCGGTTCTAGCAGTAAAGTTGAAGAAGGTGTATTGTTAGCGTCGATAATATAAATTTTGTTGTCTTGCTTGTCTTTAAGTATGTCTAGCTCGCCGTAGTCTAAACCTATTTGACTGCAAAACTCTAAAATATTATCGATTTCTTTTGAGGTAAATATTTGCGAAGCTTCAGTTATTTCTACTGATATTAAATTAGGATAACCTAAAAATCTTTGTTCTGCGTTCGAGATGTTTTTTAAGTAGGTGTAAACTAAAGGAATTGTTTGTTTAAATATTGGTACTCTAAACTCGACTAATTTGCCCGGCTCGATTTCATTTTCAATTAGTTTTTGATAAACAACCTTTGATTGTTTGCTACTAATCGGACAATCAATAATCTTGCCATCATGTCGGGCATTTAAATCCGATTTAGCGACACATTTTCCAGTATATTTTAAAGGATCTACGCTGATGCAATAGCCGAAAACATTTAAAAATACCTCGTCTATATAGGATTTACTGATATCTTGGCAGCGATCGTTAATAACTGTCTTATTTTCTGCAATGAAGCTAGATAATATAGGATTTTCTGGAAAAAAAGTTGCGTATCTTTTCCAATATATCGCCGCATCAAATTTGCTTTGAGGGTTTTGAGTGACATGATAACCAAGAGCAAGACATAGCTGATAAATTGATGCTCTATGGTAGGGAAAATTAGGGTAAAAAAGAATCGTTTTTCGAGCAGGACTGAAAATTTTTTGAGTGGTTTGATAAAGGTTTTTTATGATTTGTTTCGGCTCTTTTTTCTCGACAAAAGATAAATTATATTTGTAAATCCTGTAAATATTTAAGAAATCATACTTGATATTTTTGAGAATTTCGATCGCAAAAGGGGGAAAATATTGTTTGATTATGTTTGTTGCTTGAAAAAGAATATTTTTTTTGGTAATTAAACTCATTATTTTTTAGTCTATAACTATCTAGATATTTTTATTTGTTTAAACAATCCTATAGAATTGATTGCCTTTTTTTTGCAAAAAAAATGAATAAAAATATTAAGCTCTTCAGAATGTATTGTATTCAGACTAAAAGATTTGAGTTTTATTGAAAAATGATATAAAAGTTAATAAATTGACGAAAGATCGCTCTTTATCGTAGATTTTTCTCTTCAATTACAGTAACGTGAGGATCTAATCGATCCCCAAAACGATAAACATAATCGATCGCATCGGGATCTTGAGAAATACTAGCCAATAAAAATAAAGCACTCCAACGGGCGATTGTTTCGATTGCGGTAGCCTGTTCTAAACTAGGACGGAGAGGATCTCGCGAGCTATCTTGATTGGTAATTCCATAGTGATTTGCCCCTTTGACGGTAATTAATGCTTTAGGGGGATCTTGAATTGATTGATAAGTTTTAGCAGCTCTTTCTGGTAATGCAACACCATCGAGGTCGCCTTGAATTAAAGCAATCGGAATGCGATCGTTATCGATAGGGATGAAATCGCCAGAAGTTTGATTTCTTAAATTACTACCAAAAAATACTCCAGCAACAAGTTCTTGAGGACGATC
Organism: Prochloraceae cyanobacterium; assembly: GCA_030065265.1. Taxonomy (GTDB): domain Bacteria; phylum Cyanobacteriota; class Cyanobacteriia; order Cyanobacteriales; family JASJDA01; genus JASJDA01. Next base: position 2,993 of record JASJCW010000068.1, on the reverse strand, counting down.
GAATCCATCTTTCTTACTGCATAATAAGACAAGACAAGAGTTGTCAATAGCACTCAAACCAACGGCCCCACCGAAAGAATGACCGATTAAAGCTAGTCGATTGCGATCGACAATATTATAAAGTGGTGAAGCAGGATTTAAGCTTTCGGAATTAATAAAATTTAGGGTATCTTCGATTTGAGATGTTTCGGCTAACAATCCCGTCACGATGCGATCGCTTTTAGAATTGTAAACCGATCTTCTGCGATCGGGAACGATCACAACAAAACCATAACTAGCAACAATATTGGCAAAGTTAGAATAATCGCCGCGATCGACTAAAGCACCCTGTAAAAATAAGGCGACGGGAAGTCGATTTTTATTATTATCTGAAACAACTGGATAGTAAATATCAGCCGGATCGAAATTACCCCGAATATTGGCTATCTTGGTGGTATATTGAGCTGTTTGTTGATAAGATGGTTTGGGGCTAAAACCTTTTGCTTGGCAAGGTTTTAAGCTGCTTAAAGAAATTGCAAATCCAGTAATTAAAAAAACTAAGAGAGATCTGTTTTTCATGAGCGAAAAAAGTTATTATTAGTTGAATTTAGCAAATAATTTGCAAAAAATAAAACTCGTGCTGAATACTGAACCTCCCTCTTTAGCAAGTAAAAAGTAAATCGATCGAATCTCCTGTTTTGGACAGTCTAAAATGCTTTGATTTGCAATTAAATTGTTTAAATTATTCAGAATACTCTTCTATAAAATTTTATTCTTTATTTCAGCAACACCTAATTTGAACGGTCAGTTTAAACAGCAGTAGTAAGAATACCCAAAACGACATAAGTTGCACCAGAATCAATTCTATTGCTGTCAGCACTGGGTGCGCCAATAATTAAATCGTCGATGCCATCGCCAATTTTGTTACTTTAGGGCGGCTCAAAATCTATAAAATCGAGATAATAATTACCAATATATTAAAAAAATAACTTACAAAAGTCGATCGAATTCAGCCATGAAGTAAAGTCATTTGTAATTTGAAAAACATTGTATTCTGCAAAACATATTTTTTTAAAAATCCCACATTAGCGATCGCTCGTTAATTTTAAATCAAGTAATAATTACGATAACAGAAGCAAATAAGTAAGCTAGGAGCAGCAGCAATAAATGATAAATTCTGATATTGAAATCAAACAATATATCTCAATCGAAAAAATCTTTCTTGCAGGTAAGCTCTATATCTAATAAGATTTTTTTGAATTTTGTTATAAATTTACAGTCAGAAATTGGAGATTTTAGCTAACTTTAGATAGTAGGCTTTAAGCAGCATTGAGCCGTCCTGAAAGTAGCGATCGAAAAATAAATAGTTGTTCCACTTGGGTGATAATTTCTTATAATGTTGATTAAATTAACTTAAAAATAAAATTAATGAAATTCCAAAATAAATTAATTGCTTTGGGAATGGTAGCAATTGCAACAATCGGCAGTTTGATTCTCGAAAATAATCGCATTAATGCAACAAAAAATAAGAATTTAGACCGATTAGAAACCAAATTAGCTTCTTTATCCGAAGGAACGCAGAGGTGGGACAAAATGAACGTTCTCGCACTAAAAACATTAGCATCTCAGCCGAATATTCAAGGCATGATTGCCGAGGAGCAACGTCCAGCTTTGCAACAGTTAATTAGCAATTATCAACATTTTTATTTAGCTTTTACCTTAAATACAGAAGGTATTAACGTAGCTCGGAGCGATAATAACGCACCAAAAGACTATAGCGATCGCAGCTATTATCGAGATATCCTTTTAGGTAAACCGATAGCTTATCAAACCTTAATCGGCCGCTCGAACCAGCAACCGACTTTGTGTATGGCTGCGCCAATTAAACAAATACAAGTTCTAGTTGGGATTGCTACAGTCTGCAGTAATTTTGAAAATCTATCTCGGGAAATAGGCGATTTAAAGTTCGATCGCACTGGATCGGTAATGTTGGTAGATCGAGATGGATTTTTAATCGCTCATCCCAATTCTTCCTATTTGCGACAAGAATTAAAAAATATGAGAGATTTTCCACCGATCAAAAATGTTCTTGAAGGTAGAGAAGGGAAATTTGATTGGCAAAATCCCGAGGGGGAAAAATGGGTTGCTTTTGCCGATCGCTTGTCAAATGGTTGGGGAATTGTTGTTTTGCAAGCCGAGGCTGAATTGTTACCCGAGCGTCAATATCAAATCGCGATCGCGATCGCCGGGTTAACTTTATCGGCTTTATTGATGTTGTTAGGAAGTAGATCCAAAAAATCGTTTAGCAAAGAAAAAATAATTAACAAATCGAACAAAGATCGAGATAATAATTTACCAAAAAGTCCGATTAACAATCCGGCTTTAGATCGGAGTTTTATCCCTCGTAACGAACAGCAAAAAAAACTGAAAATAAACGAAATCGTTCCTAATTACAAAAAGAATATTGCTCCAACAATCTTGTTAATGCATCGCAAACAAGAGAGACTTGAGTTTTATACAAAAATTCTCCTCAATATGGGTTGTTCGGTCGATACTTGTACCAGCGAAGAAACTGGATTTAAAAAAGCCGAAGAAAGGGATTTTGATTTAATTATTTTGCAAATATCTTTTTCAGATTTAAAGGATAATGAATTAGTAAAAAAATGGCAAAAGTTTTCTGGAGATGAAGTTCCTATTATTGCCCTTTGTTCGCGAATTAATTTAGTCAAAAATCCCGAATTTTTCTTACAATTTGACAATGTCATTAATGACTTATTTGATAAGGAAGAATTAAAAGAATTACTAAATAAATATTTAAGTTTAACTAAGGTTATCGAATTGCCTCGCTAGATTTTTTAAAACTTTCTGAGAAGGCGATCGCAAATTAAGGTATCGCTACGAACACCTGAATCGCTCTTAAAGATATGGTTTATAAACCGGATAAACTGTGACTAACTTAATCCAAATCGAATAGTTCTAAAATTCAAAATCTGGATCGCGATCGCCCGATATTT
>JASJCW010000067.1 GCA_030065265.1 Prochloraceae cyanobacterium | reverse complement strand
AATAAATACCAGCATTAAAATCCCTTGCAAGACATCGGTTAAAGCTACGCTTCGCATCCCACCCATAAAGACATATAAAACGATCGTCAAGGTTAAAAAACTTGCGCCAACAAAATAAGGTATTTGTCCGTTAGTTAAATTTTCTAATAAATAACCCGCACCGATCGGTTGTAAAGTTAAATAAGGCAAGGTAAAAATTACCATTACTGCCATAAAAAGGATTTTCAGGATTTGATTATTAAAGCGATCGCCGATTAATTCTGAAGGGGTAATAAATCCTTTTTCTTTACCTAAAAGCCATACTTTGTAACCGATCGCATAGAAAGATAAGGCGACTAATGCAGTACCAAAAGATATCATTGCATAATAACTAATGCCAATCCGATATCCAGCACCGGAAAAGCCTAAGAAAGTAAAGGCACTAAAATTAGTTGCCATTAAAGTAAAAAAAAGCACGATCGGATTAATATTTCTTCCAGCAAGAAAATAATCGTCTGGAGTGTTTTTTTGTTTTTTATAACTAACCAATCCTACCCCAAGAGCGAGGCATAAATATCCGGCGATCGCCAAATAGGGAACGATCTTATCTGCATTCATTTTTTTTATTTAGATGAAGTTTGCCAAAATTTAAGACTAAATATTAATAAGAGCGAAGATAGTAAAATTTGCAAGCCAATAAAATAAAGAACCCAATCGGGAAGGTGGAAAATAGCAAAAGAAGTTTCTTTATCCCAAATCCAAAAGTCTAAGGACAAAAGAAATACAACAGTAAAAGCAAAAAACCAGAAAAAATTAGATTTTAAAAAGTTCATTTTTATTATTTGCGCTTGCCAATTAATTAAACTTCTTGAAAATAACCCATACTAAAATAACTCCAATAAAATCGATTAGAGTTAAAATAGATTTTAAGATTTAAATCTTAGAATAAGCGATCGCAGTTGCTAAAAAATATTCCAAAATTATTAAGAATCCTGCGATATTCTTGACTATCTTCGAGCCAATTAAAACAAACCTAAAAAAGACTTTTGAGATCGTAAGAAAACTTTAGCGCAATTTCTACCAGGCATACCCGAAATAGAGCCTCCCGGATGAGTTCCCGCACCGCTCAAATATAAACCATCGATCGGCGTTTTATAGTTAGCAATTTCCGGTAAAGGACGTAAAAAGATCATCTGATCTAAAGTCATATCCAAATGATAATAGTTTCCCTTATAAGCCCCCAATCTCACTCCTAATTCTGCCGGACTTTCTACCCGACGCGCCACGATCGCATCTTTTACATTTGGAGCGTATTGTGCTAATTTATCGATTACGCGATCGGCTACCTGATTTTTCAATTCATCCGTCCAACCAGTGCCGTTTAAACCCGTACCCTCCGCACCAGCAATTTGATAAGGTGCAAAAAACTCGATCCAAAGAGTGTGTTTTCCTGCAGGAGCCATTGAAGGATCTAAGACTGTCGGAAAGTCTAAATACATTGAGGGATCTTCATCGGGTATTTCCCCCAAATTTGCCAAAGTATGGGCCTTTTCAACCTGTTTAACCGAATCGGCAATTAAAACAGTCCCGATTAAATGCTCTCGATCGCCACCTCCGGCTTCAAACTTAGGCAATTCCGATAAAGCGCAATCAATTTTAAGAATAGTTTCGTTATTATTGACAATGCGGCGTTTTACCCTTTCTCCCAACTCTGGATCGGCAGCATTGACAGCAGCAGGATCTACTAATTCCAAGAACAGACGTTGCACGTCAATATTAGAAATAATCCCTTTACTAGCGCGATATTCTTCCCCTCCGGCTACCTTGACCCCAACCGCGCGATTATTATCGTCGATAATCACTTCTTTAACCGTGCGATCGCAAAGAATGACACCACCTTTACTTTTAACCAACTTTACCAAAGCATCAGTTAAAGCCCCCGTACCGCCTTGAGGCCTGGCAATACCGTGACCGTGACGCATCGCTAACATCATTAAACCAGAAGTCGTCCCTTTTTGGGATGGTGGCGCGCCGATTTCTGCGGCTAATCTAGCTAAAGGTGCTTTAACTATTTCAGTATCGAACCACTCGTCCAATAATTCCTCTGGAGAGCTTATCATGGTGCGAATGAAGTCTAAAGCCTTTTTAACAGATCCGACGGTTTTAAAGACATCCTTGAGGCTGCTGGAGTTAAAATTACTCGCTATTTCCAATATTGCTTGTGGTGGCGCGTTAAACATCGGACTGACAGCACCCATTAAAGTTTGCCAATAATCGATAAATTCGGCATATTTTTCTGCATCTCTAGAACTGTAGCGAGCGATTTCTTGACAAGTTCTTGCTAGAGAACGATAAGCTAAAAAATACTTACCGTCAGGGTGAGGGCAAAAAACAGAAGGATCGCAATACAAATATTTTAAGCCGTATTTTGCTAATTCTAATTCTTCAATTACAGGCCCGAGAAAAATGAATTCGTGATCGATCGCGCAGAGATTAAACTTAAATCCCGGGGCCAGATCTGGTATAACTTCTTCAGTTGTAGCCGCACCTCCGGGAACCGATCGTTTTTCCAATAATAAAACTTTCAAACCAGCTTTTAAAAGATAAGCCGCACAAACCAAGCCGTTGTGACCCGCACCGATAATAATAACGTCATAAGCTGCCATTATTTTTTCTTGAAGATTCCTAATATAATGAGCTAGACCAACATTTTAACCGCGAGACTGCGACAAACAATTTTACAATTACAGTAACAAATTTAGACTTATGAATGATTTTGTTAAAATTTTTCAACCTAGTGGAATTTTGGACGGTACAAAAGCTAAGGAGTTTCAACAAGAAATTAGTGCCAGTTTAGAAAAAGATACCAAAATAATTTTAGTCGATTTTCAAGACGTTACCTTTATGGATAGTTCTGGTTTGGGTTCTTTAGTTTTATTATTAAAAACCGTTCGCGCTGCTGGAGCAAAAATATTTCTTTGCTCTCTTAACGATCAAATTAAAATTTTATTTGAGCTGACTAGTATGGATCGAATTTTTACAATTTTTCCAACTCGATCTGATTTTGAAGAGGATATTGTCCAACAAGAATTATAAGAATCGAGCCGATTATTTTGATGTCGATAAAAAAACTTTCACCTTAGTAAAAGGTAATTTGAATTACGGAGAGATCGTCTTCTAAATTATAGTTGTTGTTATGTATTTTAATCCGCTCGACTAAATTTTTGACACTGCGATCGCTTCCTTTTTGATAGTCTTCGAGCAAACTTATAAATTCATCGAGACTCCAAATATTGCCGTTACCGCGATCGATTTCATAAATTCCGTCGCTGAAAATATACAAACTAGCACCAGAGTCAATTTGACAGCAAGCATCAGCATATTCGGCATCTAAGAACATTCCTACCGGAAAACCCGAGGTTTTTAAGCGTTTTTGCCGACGATCGCCTTCAGAAAATAAAATCGCTGGAGGATGACCCGCAGAAGCATAAATCAGTTCGCGACTTCGAGAATTATAAACTCCATACCAAATGGTGAAATACTTGTCGTTGCGCGCGGTCATTTGAAAACTTTCATTTAATCTTTGCAACACTTCGCTTGGTTTGTAATAATTCACTTTAGTCAGACTGCGAGAACGAAGTAAATTAATTACCGATAAAGAAGGTAAAGCAGCACGCAAACCGTGACCGGATACGTCTAATAAATAGATTACTAGATGCTCCCGATCTAACCAATAATAATCAAAACCATCTCCTCCTAACTGACGAGAAGGTAAAAAATGAAGGTCGATCGCGATCGGCGGTTCTAAAGCAGGCTCTGGTAAAATTGAATTGACGTATTCTGCTGCTTCTGCTAATTCCGATTCGAGTAATTGTTTTTGCAGTTTGAGATCGTGGTTGAGTTGATGCAAGCGCAAACCAGCTCTGACTCGAGCTTTTAACTCGTACATATCAATCGGTTTGCATAAGAAATCGTCAGCACCAGCATCCAAACCTTTGACGCGATCGCTTACCGACCCTAAAGAAGTCAGCAAAATAAAGAAAGTTGTTGCCAGTTCGGGAGTAGCTTTGATTTTTCGACAGACATCTATGCCGCTCATACCCGGCATTACCCAATCGCAGATTACCATCGCCGGGTGCAACTCAAAGGCTAATTTTAAACCTTTTTCTCCGTCACTAGCCAAAACTACACTATAACCTTGAGTGGCTAAAGTTCTTTTTAACAATAGCTGAATTGCAGAATCGTCATCAATAACTAAGATTTTAGTCATTATTTGGGCAACTTTTCGCTCCTAGGGAAAACTAACTTTTTCTTTATTTCTATCCCTATTAAGTTTTAACCAGTATCTTCACTCCGCGCCAAGATTGTGCTTGGAAATTTAGATTCGATAAATAATTCAATAAAATTGAATAGAAAATTAAGATAAATAAAAAGAAATATGTTTTTTGAAAGTAAAACTAATAGAATGATACCCCAGTTAACTTTATCTATCATACTCGCAGGAGTTGCGATCGAGCAGCTAGTTGTCAGCACAGCAACATAAATTAGATCTAGTTAGGGAGAACCGATCGCTTGAAAATCAAAAGCAGCCTTAATTTTAAAGTTAAAAGTAATCTTAATGCCTTAGATCTGGTAATAGATAGTTTTAGCCAAATTGATAAAATTACGATTCCTAAAAAAGATTGGTTGCAATGCCAATTAGCATTAGTTGAAGCTTTTACTAATGCAGTCCGTCACGCTCATAAAGATCTTTCGCAAGAAACAGAAATAGAAATAAAAATTACTCTTGTTGAAGGTTGCTTGGAAATCTATATCTGGGATTACGGCCCTCCTTTCGACCTTCAAGCTTATCTGAAAAATCTTTCTCATCAAAAACCAAACAATTGGGCCGAAGGAGGACGAGGCATACCCATATTACACAAAATTGCCGATCGCCTCGACTATATTCGCGATGAAAATAATCGCAATTGCCTTTCTATTATTAAATATTTTTCCCCTATTCAAGAGAATTTGGCAGATGAGCGCAATTAAATACTTTGTTTCACCCGACTGGCTCTATACACAACTTGAAAATCCTAAAATTGCGATCGTCGATTGTCGGTTTCAATTGAGCGATCCTAATTGGGGTTACGAGCAATATCAAAACAGCCACATCAAGGGTGCTTTTTACTTAAATCTCGATCGCGATCTTTCTGCAACGGTCAAAAAACACGGCGGCCGTCACCCTTTACCAGATCCTCGAGAATTTGCTGACAAATTAGAGCAAATTGGCATCGTTAAAAACGAAACTTTAGTGATAGCTTACGATGATGCTCGTTTTGCTTTTGCCGCTCGTTTGTGGTGGTTGTTGCGTTATTTCGGTCACGATCGCGTTGCTTTGCTCGATGGCGGTTGGAATGGTTGGCTCAAACGAGGATTTCCCACCACTAAAGCAATACCGAGTCAGCCAAGAGGTGATTTTATGCCTCAAGTTCGATTAGACTATATAGTAACAAGAGAAAAGGTTAAAGCTTGTCAAGATTTTCCCAATATCTTGTTGTTAGACTCTCGAGATGGCGATCGCTATCGGGGAGAAAGAGAACCAATTGACCCGATCGCCGGTCACATTCCGGGTGCTGTTAACTCACCTTGGAAAAATGTTTCAGATTTGCAAGGCTACCTCAAACCGCTCCAAGTTCAACAACAACTTTGGAAAGATTGTCAAGGAGCTAAAGAAATTATGGTTTACTGTGGCTCTGGTGTAACTGCCTGTGTAAATTTGTTATCCTTGGAACTTAGTGGAATTTCTGGGGCTAAATTATATCCAGGTGGTTGGAGCGATTGGTGTTCTTATCTAGAATCTTAAATCGCTAATCTCTGATGGGAGATTAGATTAAATTTATTTTTTATCTGCCTAAATCAAAAGCAAATTCTACATCATATTTGCAGGTTAATCTGACTGTCAAGCAATTAGTTAAGTTTTTTTAAGGAAAAATTGCTAAGATATTGGATTATACTGAAAGATTGCACTTATTTATAAAAACGATCGGTATTTATTTGTATGAGTTGTTCTAGTAGTTGTGGGGGTTACGTGAGGGATCGTTTATCTATTTTTGTAGATGGAAATAATATGTTTTACGCGCAGCAAAAAAATGGCTGGTTTTTCGATCCGAGAAGGGTATTAGAATACTTTACTAACGACCCAAACGTTACTTTAATTAACGCTTTTTGGTACACCGGATTAAAAGACTCCCAAGATCAGCGCGGCTTTAGAGATGCGTTAATTAGTTTGGGATATACCGTGAGAACAAAAATCTTAAAAGAATATTACGACGATAACTCGGGCCGCTATTCCCAAAAAGCAAATCTAGATATAGAAATTGTCGTAGACATGTTTAACACGGTAGATCAATACGATCGCGTAATCTTGTTTAGTGGGGATGGGGACTTCGAGCGGGCGATCGAACTGCTGCGCTCCAAAAATACCCACATTACCGTAGTTTCCACAGAAGGCATGATCGCCAGAGAATTGAGAAATGCGACCGATCGCTATATCGATTTAAACGACGTTCGCAAATATATAGAAAAAAATGATTTTTAAACGGCCAAAATAAAAAAAGATATCATTATATTATTTCGATATAAAAATTTCTACAAAATAGCGCGAACCACCGAGCAAAGTTATGGACAATATGGCAGATCGCATAATTATTCTAGACACCACCCTGCGCGATGGAGAACAGTCTCCTGGGGCAACTTTAAATGTCGACGAAAAACTGACCATAGCGAGATCTTTGGCGCGACTCGGAGTAGATATAATCGAAGCAGGCTTTCCATTTGCCAGTCCGGGTGACTTTGAAGCAGTTCAACAAGTTGCCAAAACTGTCGGAACTGAATCAGGGCCGGTTATTTGCGGTTTGGCAAGGGCGATTAAAAATGATATTAAAGCGGCAGCAGAAGCCTTAAAACCAGCAGCAAAAGCTAGAATTCATACTTTTATCTCAACTTCCGACATCCACTTAAAATATCAACTCAAAAAATCCCGCTCGGAAGTATTGGCGATCGCCGAAGAAATGGTAGCCTATGCCAAATCTTTCGTCGATGATGTCGAATTTTCACCGATGGATGCCGGACGCAGCGACTCGGAATATTTGTACCAAGTGCTAGAGCGGGCGATCGCCGCAGGTGCGACGACAATTAACATTCCCGATACCGTAGGCTACACTACCCCAACCGAGTTCGGCGAATTAATTGGCGGCATTAAAGCAAACGTACCCAACATCGATAAAGCGATTATCTCAGTTCACGGTCACAACGATTTAGGATTAGCCGTTGCCAACTTCCTCGAAGCAATTAAAAACGGGGCCAGACAGCTAGAATGTACTATTAACGGCATCGGCGAAAGAGCTGGAAACACTGCTTTAGAAGAGGTAGTGATGGCTCTGGTGGTGCGCCGACAGTATTTTAATCCATTCCTCGGCAGAAATCCAGAATCAACCGAACCCCTAACTAATATCGACACCAAACAAATCTACAAAACATCTCGTTTGGTATCTAACCTCACAGGTATCGGCGTACAGCCTAATAAAGCTATCGTCGGGGCAAATGCTTTCGCTCACGAGTCAGGGATCCATCAAGATGGCGTACTTAAAAATAAGCTCACTTACGAGATTATGGACGCTCAATCGATCGGTTTGACAGACAATCAAATCATTCTCGGCAAACATTCCGGCCGCAATGCTTTTCGTTCTCGGCTTCAAGAATTAGGATATCAGCTATCGGAGACAGAATTAAATAAAGCCTTCATTCGCTTTAAAGATACGGCCGATAAGAAAAAAGAAATTACCGACTGGGATTTAGAAGCGATCGTTAACGATGAAATTCAACAAGCACCGGAATTATTCCGTTTAGAATTGGTGCAAGTTTCCTGCGGCGATCGCGCTAAACCAACGGCTACAGTTACGATCCGCACCCCCGAAGGAGAAGAATTAACCGACGCGGCGATCGGCACCGGCCCGGTAGATGCAGTTTACAAAGCAATTAATCGAGTGGTAAAAGTGCCTAACGAATTAATCGAATTTTCCGTACAATCGGTAACTGCAGGTATCGATGCGATCGGCGAAGTTACGATTCGTTTGCGCTATCAAGATCGAGTTTATTCCGGTCACGCGGCTAATACCGATATTATCACCGCTTCAGCTCGAGCTTATATTGGAGCTTTAAATCGTCTTTACGGAGCTGGTTTAAAGCATAAAACCAAGCAGACAGTATAGTTCAATCTTTTTTATCTTCGGCTCTTGTCTTTGAGGCAAGAGTCAAGAATTTATTGATTACCTTTTTTTTGTCTTTTCAATCTAGAGATCGGAAATTTTGTTGAAATTTTTCGTTTATGGAACTCTCAAACCAGGAGAAATAAACTACAAGCTGTATTGTCAAGGTTTAGTTGTCGAGGAAAAATTAGCTTTAACTAAAGGCTTGCTCTTTGATTTATCTCTTGGCTATCCGGCGATGATGGAAGGAGAAGGCTGGATAAAAGGGTATTTACTTACTTTCAAAGAAAAATCTATTTTAGATACTTTAGATCGCCTCGAAGACTATCAAGAAAAGCGATCGCCATCTGAAAATGAATACTATCGTAAATTGATTGCAATTTATAACCCCGAGCTAATCGAAATAGGACAAGCTTGGGGCTATTTTATGAATTCCGAAAAAATAAAGCAATTTCAAGGAATTAGATTGTTTTCTGGATGCTGGAAGAGTTGAATTTAAAAAATATTAATTTTCCAATTTTTATTATTGTTCTGAAATTCCAGGGTTTTGAGGTATTCGGACTAAAGGCTCGTTAATAGCAATCATTAAAGGCTCAGATCCTTTGATGCTTTGAGTTGTAGCCATTTCTAGCTTGGCAGAATTGAAGCCAGTCAGGAAACTGAATCCTGCTCCAACGAACATCGAAGCGATCGCTCCACCCGTTAGTATAGATATTCGTTTGAGATGGCTTTGGCGATCGATTTTCTGGAAAACTTGCTGGGATAATTCCCGATGAGATGTTTGTGAAACGGGTATTGGTACGTTCTGAATTCCACTACTCAATGCGTTTAATTGAGAGTACAATTTTTTGAATTCAGGATCTCTATCCAGCAAATATTGAACCTGTTGGCGTTCTACTGATGTCACTTCATTATCTATGTAAGCACTTAGTAGATCGAAGCGTTCCTCTTCTGTTAGGTTGTTTAATTCATTTTTACTGTTGTGCATTTTCATTGTATCGATCGCCGATCTCAAAAGATTGTTGGTATTTTCATAAACATCATTAAAGCCAAGAAATTGTGCTGGTTTTGTTTGGCAAATTTTAAATTGTTTCCAACAATTTAAACCAAACCGGCCATAACTAATTTTCTTTGAGGTAATTTTTCAATATTGACTGTAATTTAATTCTAGCCCTTGCTATCCTCGATTTTACCGTTCCCAAAGAAACACCCGTTAGCTCCGCTATTTCATCGTAGGCCATTCCTTCTATTTCTCGAAGCACGATAGTAGTGCGGAACGACTCGGGTAGATGTTCTAAAGCTAACTTAAGTTGTTCGTAGAACTCTCTAGTATTTAAATTTTGATCGGGATTAGGATAATCTGAAGCAATTTCCCAATCCATTTCGCCATCGCCCATTTGACGAGGCGCGTCTAGAGATAGGGTACTAGCTCCGCGCTTGCGCTTGCGTAATTCATCGTAAAACAAATTAGTAGCGATGCGGCTCAACCATCCTCGAAATTTTGCCGGTTCGTGCAACCGCTTAATATGACGGTAAACCCGAATCCAAACTTCTTGAGCTAAATCGTTTCTATCTTGCCAGTCGGGGGCAAGATGATAGAGAACTCGATCTACGTGAGATTGATATCGACGCATGAGTTCTGCAAAAGCTGTCCGATCCGGTTTGATTCCTTCCTGACAGCGCAAAATGAGGTCGTAATTAGATATTTGGTCAGGAGACACTGGAGAAACTGATTTTTGGGGAGTTTTTACCTCCGCTTTTGACCAGTGTAAAGGAACTGGTTGACTCATGGACATTTCCAATTTATTAGTTTTACATCCTTTCTCCAAATGACCTATTCTTAATAAAAAAAGTTCCTCCAGAAGTTTAGTTATTTTTGAGTCAAATGATATTTGACACCAAACAAAGCAATCTGGGGAGTTAAGGAAATTTAAGCGATCTTAGTGACTACTTAACTAAATTTTCAGTATGGTTATTTTCGGTTTGTTCGTAATTAGTCGCATGGGACTGAAGTAAACTACTAATCTGGTTGGTAATCTCACCACTTTTGCTTTGAGTTCCGATCAACTCACCAATCGAGCCTGGTCGGTCGAGGTTACAATCAATCGCAGAATTGACTTGACTTTCGATTAAGTTGTGAAGTTCTTCTTTAGCTCGCTGACGTTGATAAGCCGCGCCTTTTTCTGTAGTAGCGTAGAGGGGGGGAAGTCGATTGAGAGCGTAAGCGGCGATGTCGCCAATATCGAGAGTGCGATCGCTGGTTTGTTCTATTTCTGCGACTCTGGCGATCGCGCAGGAGAGAACTAACTCTTCCATGACGTTAATAAACTGTTTGCGGGGCATCGAAACTACTTCCCCTTCTAATAAAGCCCCCATCAAGCGATCTAGAGACATATATTCTTCTAAAGAAAGTTCTGAGGACGAATCGCAAATTTTGCCGACTTCAGCTTCCATTGCGGGGGTTAAATACCCATCTTTCAGGGCCTGTTCAACTATTTCTTCAATACCCATAAGCTTTTACTTCTTTTTACCTAATGTTAGTAACATACACTATTACTAAGATTCCCAACATTGCCTTGAAAATCTCTAACAACAAAGCTAAATTTATTCTATCCCGCTAAATCTCCAAGGGACAGGATCGACTGCAACACCGTTAACAAAAAGACCCCAATGTAAATGAGGGCCAGTTGATGCTCCGGTAGATCCTACCGTACCAATTTTTTGACCGGCTTTGACCGTATCTCCTTCTTTGACATCGATTCGAGAGAGATGGAGAAAAATACTCAAAACTCCTTGGCCGTGATCGATACCGACGGTATTGCCGTGAACTCTAAAACCTCGAGCTTCTTTGCCAATTAAGATGACTTTTCCAGTTGCAGGAGCGAGAATCGGCGAGCCGTAATTACCGGCGTAGTCTACACCACCGTGATAATAATTACTAGCAAACTTACCGTTATAGTAGCGACGAACCCCAAATACTGTAGTTACTTTCGATATGTTGGGGCGTAAAAATTTTCCCTGCCAATATTTTTTAGGACTGACTGTCTTTTTAAAGGCTCTGACTCTTTCTAATTCGTGTTTGGTTGCTCCTGCTGAAGCTTTTCCCGATAAAGTAATTCTCTGTACGGGAAAATTGCGATCGCCCAACCAGACTGGAATTTTTTTACTTTCAGAATCGTCGCTGACTTCTATTTGAATTTTTCCAGCTCGATCTAAAGGAGTGGTGGGAATTAAGGCTCGATAGCGATTTTTTTGCCCTGCAAGGGGAAATACTGGATAAGCTTTTTCTTTGCCAATTACTTTGAGTGTGTCGGGAGATTCTTCTGTTTCTACGGTTACTGAAATTGTCTCGCCAATTCGGGGATTTGCTGGTTGTATTTGTACTTCTAAAGCTAATAAAGGATTACAGACAATCGAAGATCCAGCAGCGATCGCCAAGGCTTTTAACGGTGTGGGAAGTTTGGCTGGTAGCGAAAAGATAAACATCAGTCGTCTCGAACTAGTTGTATCTATCTAAAGATTAGATTACCAATCGATTAGTTTAAGGCATAATAAATTTTTTAATATTATTTAATCGATCGGCTTGATATAAGCTACTGCTTGTCGCCAAATTAGAGTTGATTTTTCACCTTCATCATTAAAATAAAAACAATCGGGATCTTGCCAAAGAATCAAGCCCTCGAGCACTTCTCCACCAATCAATTTTAGTTCTACTTCTGTTTTATCTTTAATAAAACTTTGAATTAAACGAATGCTAGGTAAACCGACATCAAATTCAGACATATTTGAAATTACTCGAACTTCAAAATAAGCTTATAACGATCTCCGATCGCTTTGCTGTTTTCAAGAATCCATCTTTCAATTTGACCTTAGATCGACCGACTCAATTGTCTAGAAGTTAATTGAGTTAATACTTTTGAGAGATACTATCAATAACTTTTCGCTTTGCGATCGAAGTAGAGGGTTAAAATATAGAAGCCTCAATCTACTGAGGCTTTTCTGGATCTATATTTCGCAGGTAATTGTGAACGCCTATTCTTACTCTTTGTTTAATAGTTCCCGAGCGGCGCGATCGAGTGGGAGCAACCAACCTGTTATTAATGTCCGCAGTGCTAGTTTAGAAGACATTCCGACTTTAGCTACCGTTCTTACCGATAGCTTCCATCCCCCTGGAGGATTGATGTATTTGATGCACCCTTTATTTAAATTGGGTGTTTGTGAAGATTTAAGAAGCCGCTTGCGTTCTAATTCTTCTAAATATAATTGCTTGGTGGCGATCTCGAAAGATTCGCAAGTGACGGCTTCAAAAAATGTTATCGTCGGCACTGTAGAAATTTCAGTGCGATCTAATTGCAACTCTTACTCTAGTATCGGCTCTCCTTACCCTTATATCGCCAATTTAGCCGTCGATCGTCCTTATCGTCGTCAAGGAGTGGCAAAAAAGCTGCTGACTAAATGCGAACAAATTGCTCGAACTTGGGGTTTTAGCGAACTTTCCCTACACGTACTAGAAAATAACGAGCGCGCCAAAAAACTTTACCTCGGTACGGGATATAAACTAATTAAAATTGAATCTAATTTTAGCAATTGGTTCTTGAATACTCCGAGACGCTTGTTATTAAGCAAAAAAATTCAACTTTAATTATGAAGATTGTTTGTTTTTTTTCAGAATAATTATTTTTTTAATAAAAAACTTAGTAATCTATTTTTTTTAGCAATAAAAATCGTCCATAATACGAGTGCTGTTTATATCTTTGGCCGGATGTATGGAACGAGATCCCTCGTGTCGAGATCGCAATACTAATTTGGAGATCGACGAAATAATAAATTGGATTCACGATCGCAAGTTATTGGTAGTCAATCCTAAACGCAAAAATGGTTTAATCCTCTATAAAAGATATCATGCTGAATTTGCCGGCCCTGGTTCGGTAGTGGGGGGTTTATTCGACGCGGATGTCACCAAAATTATTGCTGTTGGTAATATTGCCGCGATCGCACCCCAAACATCTCAAGAAAGAATTTCTGGCTACTTAATTCGACGACAATGGGTCAGGTTAATCAAACAAATTACCGATAATCCCTCACCAGTGGAGAGATCTCAGTTAATTCTGAATCAGTTTGAAAATTGGTTTGATGCGAGAACGGCTGAAAACCTTCCAGATGAAGCTTTTGCTGCTCTGGTCGGTGTTTTACCGCAAACAATTACTAAAGCGCGGATCGCCGTAGAATGCTTGCCAGGAAATAATTCTTATCGATAGTACCACGAACGAGATCAATCTCTTTTAGCTGCAGTCAAATCAGTTTGAGAAAAGAGTGTTTCTTTAACTGCGATCGTCAAAATATGTGATAGCAGTCCGAGAGGGCCGGCAAATAAACATAGGCACAAAGAATGAATCGTTAAAATGTCTTTTTCTTGGCCTTGCCAATAAATCCACCGACCCACAAATAAATCCATAATTAAAAAATGAGTCCATCCAGTTGCCGTAACGATTGGATTTCCGAAAACACGAGCTAAATCTTCTAAATTTGGATTAGATAAGACTTTAACTGATTCGGGATCGAGACTGCCAGAAAAATAATAAATATATAATCCAGCTAAAATGACAAAAGGAATGTAAGATTTCATTACTTTTTTTGTCCCGTTCCAATTGGGTAGAAAAATCATTAAACCCCAAAATGGCAAAACAAATAAGTTGGCAAAATTGAATATTTGATTGATGTCCATTTTTTTAAATATTTGAATCGATCTGATTGATTAACAAAAAGCGACTTGCGAGGTATGGAAGAATAGAAGTGCAGTCTTTTGTTTCTCTTCAATTAAGGCTATAGCTAATATTCTCACGATTATTTTAATTAAACGTTTATTGCAGATTAAATTAAGACGAGTTAACCTCAAGTTAATCTTTATTTAGGATAAAATTTTTGTCTTCGAGGAAACTGCAATAATTTAAAAAAAGTTAAGTGGTATTAACTTATACGGGTAAAGCTCTCTCGATCGAGTTAATCTAAAAATATCTGAATTTAAGATATATTTGCTTTTTTTTAGCAGATTTAATCCGATCGAAAAGACACTATTAAAAATACCAATATTAAAAAAGTGTTAAAAAGATTAAAATTAATTTAGTATAGGCGTGTTGTTTGGAGGAAAAAAGTTGTTTATCAGACTAGCACAGCAACACCGACAATTCGTGAGAGACCTGGTCATGAACCTTCAAGCTCTAGCGATTGTCTTAGAAAACAGAGGATATTTAGCTTCCTGCTACACTTGCGGTAGCAAAATGAACAGTGCCTCGTTTATGGTGAGCTTAAAAGATAATCATTTAATTCGCTTTTTAGTTTCCGATTATGGAATCACTTGGACGGAAATGCGCGACGATCGCGAATTGATGAAACTAGAAGGAGCTGAGGCGATCGCCCAACTCCAGGACTTAGCAGACTCGATTAAATATCAAATGAGTTCTACTCAGCCAGAGCTAAGTTTAGAGAGGCCAAAAATATCCGATAATGCCGGAAATACAGAAGAGTCGATCGCCTACTCTTAAAATATTGCCACCTAAAAAAAACAGGAACTTTCCGCAAAAATAATGGATGTAGAAGCAGAAATTAAAGCAATAATCGAGAATGCTCCTCAATATGGAGTGCCAACATCGGTAATGGAGCAAGCAATCGTTCCAGTCTTAAAGCGGTTTGCCAAAGACCTGCAACATCAAGAGTATCAAGTGATTCAAACTCTGCAAGGAGATTGGGTTCTAACCGCTCTAGAATCCCGCTCGCAGCCTGGTATGGAGAGAACCGTAGTTTATGCTTTTGCAACCCTTAAAGACGCGGCTAGCTTTCCTGGAGCGAAAGATCCCCAACTAATGGCGATGCCGCTTTCGGTAATTCAGGTTTTATTTCAACTCTTTGCGATCGAACGTCTAGATAGTATTATTTTTTTGGATACTCCAGGAGATCTTTCTACTGGCAAACAAATCGATCGAGCCGATCTAAAAAATTCGATTCAAGCTAGGTTGCAAGAATTAGAGGCAAATGAACGTCCCCAGTCAAATAATATTCCCCCTAATTTAGCTTAAGAAAAGTGGAAAATTTACAGCTAACTTCCTGAGAGCGGAATTAAGACCGGCAAAATTTGCTAATTATAGAATAATCGAGCAAATCGATTGCAAAGATCTAGTGAGGCCAGAAAACAAACAATGACCATTTATCCTAACGTTCACAACAATCTAAACTTAGGTAGTGTTTATTATTGTCCGGTTTGTCGTCATGGCGAACTCTCCGCGATGCCTTTAATGGAAGCAATGGGGTGCAACTTTTGTCGCCATATTTTTACCGTGAACTTGGAAAGACAGTTGCTGAAAATGGCAGACAGTCACGTAGCTTTGACTTGGCATTGGGACGGCCGCAGTTGGAAAGGGTTACAAAAAGAAGGATTTGAACCAGATTGGTTTTATTGGTTGGCTGGAGTCGCTTTTGTCTTGATTCCACCTTTAATAGTTGGCTTTGGCGCGTATTTATTCCCCCCCCTTGCGGACGACCCCTTATATTGGGTACCTTTTGTTTGGACTCCATTAACTTTCTTTTGCCACTTAATTTGCTTGCTGTGGCTCGTAGTTGAATACTATCAATTTCCAGTTTGGATTTACATTAGGGCGGTCGGGCGACGTTTGCTGAGTGCCAGATAAAACGATTTACAATAACAATGTATCCTCGCTCAAAAAACGAGGATTACTGCGATCGCAGAACTTATTTGGTACTAACAATTATTATTGACGAGAGGAAATGCTTGGTAAAACTCCTCTTTCTACTGCTTGTCTGAATGGCTCGACAGTTTCGTTATAATCGATCGGCAGTACGGCAACGACATTTTCGTGAGGACGAGGTATGATGACCCAAGTTTCTAAAGTAGCACCTTCGGTTCTTTCAATGGCATCAATGCCAGCAGCCATAGCTGTTTTGACTTCAGAAACATCGCCGCGAACGTTGAGGGTAAAGCGAGCACTTCCGGCTCTAATATAACCCACGATAGTAATTCTCCCAGCTTTTACCATTGCGTCTGCTGCTGCTAAGATTCCAGGAAAACCTTTTGTTTCTATAGATCCAATCGCAGGTTGAGCGGGCATAATCGATCTCCTCAATATAGGTAAATAAATATTATAATTACTTGACTCTCAGTTCATAGATTAATGTTATCGATCGAGTTCAAGATTTTTTGAGTTTTTTTGACAGCAATTGAAGGATTTATTCGGACATTTAATTAAAATAAGAGAGTAGAGCCAGGGGAGTGTTTCTCCTGTCATCTTCTTTACTCTGCTGCCCTCAGCCTTCTGCTATATCAGATGATAAACACAAAATGCTATCCAAAGCTAGATAGAACTAAACTGACTATCAACGAAATTGTTCGACAGCATCGGTAAAATCGACCGGTAAAACTGCTAAGACGTTTTCTGGAGGGTTAGGAACAATATAATGACTTGCAACTTCTCCGCCTACAGTTTCGACAGCAGCAGCTAAACCAGCCTCGACTGCAGGTTTGACTTCAGATATGCTACCGCGAACGGCGACCACAAAATTAGCTCTTTCTGCCTTATCAAAATATACTAAAGTGACTCGGCCGCCTTTAACCATCGCATCTGCTGCGGCGAGAACTGCCGGAAATCCGACTGTTTGGATTACCCCCACTGCCATTGGCATGGCTTTACTCCTTTATTTTTCAAGATCGAATCATTATAACAATTTATTATCTAATTTGGAAATAAAAAAGCGATCTTTTAAACTGCGATCGCGCTGGGTTCGTTGCGAGCGGCAATAATGCGATAATAGCCAGACTCGGGAACAGCCCAACGATATTGATATTCTAAAGGGTCGCCCCAACACAATCCCAAGTATAAAGCATCGATCGCCGCATCAATTTCTGCCCACTCTGCATCTAAAATTAATTTTTCAACAAATTCGCGATCGATTTTTTGGAGGCGATCGTTCTGGTTGCAACTAAAGCGATCGCTGAGCCATAAATTAAGATTTGCGGTTACTTCGCGCCAAAAAGTTAAAATAGAATCTTTAGCCGCAATTAAAACTTCTTTATCTCCAGGAATGGGAATTAACTGGTTGTGGAGTTCGGGGGTTAAAATCGATTGGCCTTGAAAAGTAGAAGTTCGCCAAACAACTCCAGAAACGCGACGCTCTTTTTGATATTGGTGAATTTGACGGCGAAAATCAGGATAAGCAAAGACTTTGCTCATTTTCTTTGCATCCATAACTTTACCTAAAATGGGATCTTCGATTCGGTCGTTGAGGGAAAGTAAAATTCGCTCTCCTTTCCAATTAGCTCGCAATTCCTGTTCTAAAATTTGGATAAGTTGGTGGGTATTGTAACTCATCTATCGAAGGTCGATTCTACTTTATATTTATCTTAAAGGTTTGTCTCGAGTTGCGATTCCCTATTTATTAGATCGCAAACAAAAGGAGTTAGAATATCCTTTTAACTTATAAATGTAGATAATATTTCTAAAAGTTCAGTTAATCTCGACACAAGATAAGGAAGAAAATCAATTATGGGTTGGTGGCAAAAACTCAAAAAAAATCCTCTGGCTCGTTTTGGAGCAGTATTATTAATTGTTTTCTATATTTGTGCGATCGGGGCTGAATTTGTCGCACCTTACGATCCTTATGCTTTGCAAACAGACGGATCGCTTTTGCCACCGACAACAATATATTGGCGCAAACAGGCTGCACCAAACCAAGGTGAATTTATCGGCCCGCACGTCTATCCAACTTTTCAAGGGCCGACGGATATAGAAACTGGCAAAAGAGAAATAACTATCGACTTCGATCGCCCCTCTCCCGTGAGACTGTTTGTCAAAGGTTACGAATATAAAGTGTTGGGTGTATTTAAATTCGATCGCCATTTATTTGGTGCGGTAGGAGCAGGTAAAATCAATCTATTAGGAACGGACGAACAAGGTCGAGATCAGTTCAGTCGTTTGGTCTTTGGCAGCAGAATTAGCCTCTTTATCGGTTTAGTGGGGATTGGGGTATCTTTTCCGCTCGGAATGCTAATTGGGGGCATTTCTGGCTATTTTGGCGGTTGGATCGATTCGATCTTAATGCGCGTCACGGAAGTATTAATGACTATTCCAACTATTTACCTTTTGGTTGCTTTGGCTGGGGTTTTACCTCCAGGTTTGAACAACGCGCAGAGGTTTTTATTAATTATTTTGATTACTTCTTTCGTTCGTTGGTCTGGTTTGGCTAGAGTAGTTAGAGGACAAGTTCTTTCGATTAAGGAACAAGAATTCGTTCAAGCAGCAAGATCCCTCGGTGCAAAACCAATTTACATTATCGTGCGCCACGTTATCCCGCAAACTTCTAGCTATATTATTATTTCGGCCACTCTGGCAGTGCCGGGATTTATTTTAGCTGAGTCGGTTTTGAGTCTAATTGGTTTGGGCATTCAACAACCAGATCCGAGTTGGGGTAATTTACTTTCTCTTTCTACTAACCCTTCTATTCTTTTGTTGCAACCTTGGTTGGTTTGGCCTCCGGCGATCGCAATTATTTTGACGGTTTTGGCTTTTAACCTTCTTGGCGATGGTTTGAGGGATGCTCTCGATCCTAAAAACTTGCAAAAAGGAAAAAATTAGCGCGAAGATCTGTATTAATCGATATCGATCGCCTTTTTGGCCCGTTCGATCGCTTCTTTTACCCTCGCAAAACCAGTTCCACCGTAACTATTTCTCGCCGCAACGACGTTTTTAGGGGCGATCGCGGTGTAAATATCTGCTTCAATTGCTGGATGTAATGCTTGCCATTCTGCTAAGGTGAGATCCTTAAGTAGTTTTCCAGCAGCGAGGGAGGTTTTAACTACTTTGCCGACTAAATTATAAGCTTCGCGAAAAGGCACGCCTTTAGTTGCTAAATAATCTGCCACGTCAGTCGCATTGGAAAAATCTTCGGCAACAGCTAGATCCAATCTTGCTTTGCGAAATTCGATCCCTTCCGCTAATAAAATAGTCATCGCTTCCAAACAAGCTTTGACGGTTGTAACGCTGTCAAAAATTGCTTCTTTATCTTCTTGAAGATCCTTATTGTAAGCCAGGGGCAAACCTTTCATTAAAACTAGCATCCCCTGTAAATGGCCGAAAACTCTTCCCGTTTTACCCCTGATTAATTCCGGTACGTCGGGATTTTTTTTCTGAGGCATTATACTCGATCCGGTGGCGCAGCGATCGGTTAAAGTAACAAAACTAAACTCTTGGGAAGCCCAAATAATAATTTCTTCGCTCAAGCGACTTAAATGAACCAAAATTAAACTAGAAGCCGAGAGAAATTCGATCGCAAAATCCCGATCGCTCACTCCATCCAAGCTATTACCATATACTCCATCAAAATTCAACAGAGAAGCGGTATAGTGGCGATCGATCGGAAAAGTCGTTCCCGCTAAAGCACCGCATCCCAAAGGGGAGATATTAGTCCTTTTATATACATCTGCAAGCCTCTCTCTGTCCCTTTGAGCCATCTCAAAGTAAGCTAAGAGGTGGTGAGCTAGGCTGAGGGGTTGGGCGCGTTGTAGGTGGGTATAACCCGGGATGAGGGTCTCGATGTTATCGGTTGCCAGTTCTAAAAGTACCTGTTGAAATGCTTTTAATTGAGCGGAAATTTCCGTAATGCGATCGCGCAGATAAAGACGAATGTCAGTACCGACTTGATCGTTGCGAGATCTCGCTGTGTGGAGTTTTTTGCCTGCATCTCCTACGATAGCGGTGAGGCGTTTTTCTACGGCAAAATGAACGTCTTCTTCGTCTATTCCGGGGTTAAATTGACCTGCTTTGTATTCGCTGCGAATTTGTTCTAAACCGGAGATGATGCTTTGAGCTTCTAGATCGGAAATAATCTCTGCTTTTGCTAGTCCTTTAGCATGAGCTATCGACCCCGTCAAGTCATGTTCGATTAATTCAATATCGAATCCGATACTGGCATTGAAACGGGCGATCGCTGGATGTAAACTAGCTTCAAAGCGATCGCTCCAAGTTTTCTTTTCTGTCACAATTAATTTTCTATAAACTTAAACTGAATTAGTAGGCGGTAAAACTTCTAAATAAGTAACCTAGAACTACGCCGATCGCCAAAGCCCAAACTTGACCGGATTGAATAAAATGGTTAAAAGCATCTTGCATGTCTGCAACGATGTCAATTTGAGCGATATCGTTAGTGTTTTGCTGTGCCAAAAATGTTGTTAGGGGTAACATTCGCTCTGCTAGCAACAAAGATATTTTCTCAGTAGGAATAAAATTAAGCATGGTTGGGAATTTTCTGAAGATTGTCCGTAATAATAATACGCTCTTATCGCTCGAATAGTAGAATTATATCTTACTTATTTTGGCATACTTTTTTTTTGAGTTTCACTAATATTTTTTAATATTAATCCTTATCTTAAATAGAGATTGCCTTTACTCGATTTTTAATTTCACAACCACTAAAGTCATGTCATCGCTATTACTATCGTTATTATCTGCAAAATCTTCAACTAAATTAAATAAGTAATCTAGGATATCTCGAGCAGAATTGCAGTTTTCTACGGCCCATTTAACGGCAGCAATAAGGTTTTCTTCGCCAAAACGTTCGCCATCGCGATCGACCGCATCTGTAAAACCGTCGGTATAGTAGACGAGGGTATCTCCTGGATCTAGCTGTACTTTAGCATCTTCGTATTTAGAGTCCCGATCCAAGCCGATCAGCATCCCCCAAGCATCTAATTGCTGTATGGTTTGAGTTCTAGCTTGCCATAAGAGGGGCGGGTTGTGAACTGCGTTAGAAAAAGAGAGGGTTTTAGTAACCGGATCGTATTCAGAATAAAATAAAGTGACGAAACGGCCAGAATTTTCTAAATCGGAGTACATGACTCGATTTAAATGTTCTAAAATTTTGCCTGGGGAGTTGCGGTTAAGGACTTCAGCACGCAGCATACCGCGAGTCATGGTCATAATTAAACCTGCTGGCACTCCTTTACCCATCACGTCGCCGATGACTATACTCCAGGGTACGGGGGAATTTTCTGCTGCAGTTTCCTTATTTCCGGTGCGATCGTAATCGGTGCGGATAAAATCGTAGTAGTCTCCCCCAACTCGGTTAGCTGTTTGACATTTTGCAGCTATTTCTACCCCTTCTATTTCGGGACATTGCCTGGGTAGCAATCGTAACTGAATCTCTGAAGCTATTTCTAATTCTCGATCTTGCCTTTCTTTCGATCGCAGTTCGACGGTTAATTCGTTGTTGGCGATCGCTACTGCTGTTTGATCGGCTACTAACTGCAATAATTTTCTTCTAGTTTGAGTCCAAAGATAATCTTTATTGCTGCTAAAGGCATAAAGACGGCCTCTTTCGACATTTTTAACTAATATTGGCGTGCCGAACATCTGGACTTTATTGCCCAAGGAGTTTCTAATTGCTTCGTCGAGGGATAAGGATAAATTATTACAATCAGATTCTGTTTCTGAATTCGAGCCAAATTTTAGTTTAGCAACTTGACGGGTAATTTGTTCTAAAATTGGGCGAATATTTTGGCAAACCTGACTATCGTGGCAATGTAGTTGTTCTAAGCGAACCGTGCCATTTTCTTTCCAGAGAACTAATGCCCCTCCTTCTGCGTCTGTTACTCTAGCTGCAATTAAGGGGGTCAATTCTAAGAATTGATTTAAATTATTAAAACTTCGCAGGGCAAAGCCTAAAGAACTTAACAAGTTTTGAATTTTGTTTTGTTCTCGATGGAGACTTTCTACCAGTTCTTTTAAGGCTAGAACTGGGGTTGATTCGTTGGTTATTCGATCTTGTTGATTTCCATTCACCTTGGGAGATGGCTGGCTAGATATAGGCACAGCAGTCATTGTTTTCGACACTGTTAGCATCAATTAGGAGGACTAATAATTTTAAGTGCTTGTTAGATTTAGGTCAATTAAGCCTGAATAGTTTCTAACAAAATTTGACAGTTATAGAAATTGTTTCTAACCGCACGGTTAAATTAGAATTTTATACTACTTCTTGCAATCGCTTCTATTTGGTATGAATTGTTACAATTAACTTGCAATAACCGCTTAATTTTTTTTGTCCGCTCGAAGCACAATAAAGCTAACTAGTTAAATTGAACGCAGGACTTTTATAAATTATAAAGAAGAACTCAAGCAAAGTCACAAATAATAATCTTAGCGGTGGTTCAAAGAGTATTAACTACTCAAAGATACTAATTTTATTTGAGTTTTTGATGTTTTTCCTCTTCGGTATTAAAGCAAATGTTGGGAGTCGATTAAATTGAATCAAGCAACAATTCAAAGGAAACGATTATTAATGATAGCAGTTATCCTTCGATTAAAGCTTCTACAAATTCATAACTAGAGAAAGGACGCAAATCATCGATTCCTTCCCCGGCACCAATAAAACGAATTGGCAGATCGAGCTGTTGGGCTATTGCTAAAGCTACACCCCCTTTGGCACTGCCGTCTAGTTTAGTTAAAACTATTCCGCTTAATTTAGCAGCATCTTTAAACACCTTTGCTTGACTCAAGCCATTTTGACCTAGGGTAGCATCTAAGACGAGTAAGGATTCTACTTTGGCATTGGGAGCTTTTTTATCGATAATACGGCGAATTTTATCTAATTCGGCCATTAAATTTTTTTTATTTTGCAATCTTCCGGCAGTATCTACTAAGAGCAATTCGGTTTTGCGGGCGTTAGCTGCGGCGATCGCATCGTAAACTACTGCTGCGGGGTCGGTGTTTTTGCCTGGGTTGGCAATGACTTGAGTATTGGATCTTTCGGCCCAAGTTTTGACTTGTTCGACTGCGGCCGCGCGGAACGTGTCTGCTGCGGCGATCGTGCAAGTATAACCGGATTTTTGGGCTAAATGAGCTAGTTTTCCGACGGTTGTGGTTTTTCCTGCTCCGTTTACTCCGGTTAACAGCCAAATATTAAGGGTTTCTTTTTCTGGAGCAAAACCGGGACTAGATACCTTTTTAAGGGGTTCGTCTAATATTGCTTGCAAAATTGTTTTGAGATAGGCGATCGCTTCGTCTGGGGGTAGGGCTTCAGAACGAAGTTTTTCTTGTAAGGTTTCGATGATCTGTTCGGTTGCTTCAATACCTACGTCTGCTTGTAACAGCAATGCTTCAATTTCCATGACTGCATCGCTATCTAACGGCCCTTTACCGACTGTTGCTTTAAGTTGGTTGATTAGGTTACGGCGAGTTTTGCCCAATCCTCGACGCAGTTTTTTGAGCCAGTCGATCTCTTCTGAAGATACTTCTTCGGGTTTTGTGCCGCGATCTGCTAATACTTTGGCCGACCACATAAATTCTTCGTCGAGTTCTTGAGATCCTTCTCGATCGTTTTGTTTATCTTGAATGTTTTCTCGAGCGGTCTTAGCCCAGTTGGTGTAATCTACTTTAGTTTCGGCAGTTTCTGCTCGTTCTTCTGTTTTCGGTGCTGAGTCTTCTTGCTTTTTGTTATCCTGACGGCGAAACCAATTAAACATAATTGAATCAACTTTAAATCGATCTGAGTTTACTTATCGTAGGCGATCGAGTTACCCGATAATCTTAACTAAATTTTTTCTTTTTTTACAATATTTTTATCTTTGACAATTTTTTGTTACTTTTGTCTGAGTTGCCAAAGTAACGGTTCTTTTTCAACGGAAGAGTAAACTAGTTCGAGCTGATTTTCTGCTTCTGCGATCGAGTCTCTTAACTCGGGAGCGGGCTGATATAAAAATATCGTATCGTAAGTATCGGGAATATTTTCAATTTTGTTTGCTCCAGCTAAAAACATCATACCTACTTTTGGTTCTAATGAATTAGAGAGAGGAACGATCTCAATTAAAGCTTTTTCGGCATTTTCTTGACTTTTTAAAACCGTATCGGGCAAAAAATAAAATAACAGGGGTTTGGTAGAACTTTTATTGATGATTTCTGCTATTGGTTGAATTGAATAGTTACTTGCTTTGTTCCACCAACTATATGCTTGCAAACTCAATCCTGAAGAAATGACCCCCAAACTGACAACAATTAATAAGACGCTTTGCCAAAATTTATGCTGCCAAAAGCGATCGTAAGTATCGGCAATTTTGTTAGAGATACAATAAGCAACTGCTAATTCTACACCGATTAAATAGGGTAAAACATATCTGTGAA
>JASJCW010000066.1 GCA_030065265.1 Prochloraceae cyanobacterium | reverse complement strand
GAATCGTGTCGTAATCAGAATCTTTAGCGGCAACTAAACTACCCCCTTTAAACTTCGATTCCGCAGCGACAATACTTGCTAGTAATTTATCTCGAGCGGCTAACATCCGCAATTTCATGGTTTCGATCGCTTGAGCAGAAAGGTTTTTATTGGCTGCAAAGACATCGTTAGGAAGTTGGGGCCCTTTGGCGATGATTGGAAAATCTTTTTGAGAGAGGCCGCGATCTTTGAGGTATGATTCGTATCTGTAAATAACTACCCCCCAAGCATCTACTTCGCCCCTAGTTAGAGCTTCTAGGGCTTGTTTGCCGTGAGTTTTATCGTCTAAAACAATAATCTTCAGATCGGATTGAGGATTTAAACCAGCTTCAAGGAGTAATTGAACCGAACCGAGATGACTTGCCGTAGAAGCCAGGTTAGTCACAGCGATAGTTTTACCTTTTAACTGGGCTAAAGATTTAATCCCGCTATCGGCGCGAACTGCGATTACCGAGCGGTAACGCAATCTAGTTAGAGCAACGATCGGGATTGCATTGGCTCGAGCGTGGAGGATCGCGTATTCTGAAGGCCCTGCCAATACTAAATCTAGTTTGTTTTGTAATAAAGCTGGCGTTGCTGCGGTATAACTAGCAACAGGATAGAATTCAATTTTTGTTTTTAATACTTCTTGGAGATCGTTTCTAAATTGGCCGTAATCTTGTTCTAATTCTTCTAAACTAGCAGTATCAGTGATCGCAAATCGCAACTTTTTTAGTTGCAAAGGGGATTTTTTTTCCGGATCTGAAGTAGTTGTGGCTGTAGTGCAGCCGGTTAAAAATAAAAGGGAGTTGGTGATAAAATTGCGACGTTTCATTTCATTAGATCCAAAATAATATGGTTTGGGCGATCGCAATTTAGCGATCGCAATTTAGTTAGATTATTTTTTACTCATGCAACTGCATTAATTATTCCCGTTTTACTGGTAGCTAATAACTTTTCAAATTCAATTGCTGGTAAAGGAGGACTGAATAAATAACCTTGAATTTCATCGCATTGATGTTTCCTCAAGACAGCTAATTCTGCTTCGGTTTCGATTCCTTCGGCGATCGTTCTCAAGCCTAACAGATGTGCCATTTCAATAAATGCTTTCGTGATGGCATCGTTTGTAGGATTTCGATCGATATCTTGTACGAAACAGCGATCGATTTTGAGAATATCAAAAGGAAATTTTGTCAAATATTTAAAAGATGAATAACCAGTACCAAAATCATCTAAAGCAAGTTTGATACCTAATTCTTTAATCTTATTTAATCGCTCGATGTTAGCATTGACATCATCGATTAAAATTTGTTCTGTCAGTTCTAGTTCTAAATATTGAGGATCTAGTTTTGAATCTGATAAACTTTGGCTGATTATCTCGTATAAATTTTGTTGTTTTAGTTGATTAGCCGAAAGGTTGACTGAGATCCGAATGGGTTGCAATCCTTGACGATGCCAAGCATTGACTTGACGACAAGCTTGTTGCAAAACCCAAGTACCGATCGGGTTAATCAAACCATTATCTTCGATGATGGGAATAAATTGGTTCGGGCCGACAATTCCTCTTTTCGGATTGTACCAGCGCAATAGTGCTTCTGCGGCAATGATTTGACCGGTTTTAAGATTAATTTGGGGTTGATAATAGATTTGAAATTCTTCTCTTTCTAAAGCATAGTATAGGTCTGCTTCAACGCTGAGATCGCCGCTGGTAGGAAGCTCGAAATCTTGACTATAAATCTGATATTGGTTTTTACCTTGCTTTTTAGCATATTTCATTGCTTTATTAGCATTAAAAAGTAATCGATCGATTTCTTGACCTTGATGAGGGTAAGAAGCAATACCGAGACTAGCGGTAATAAAAATTTCTCGCTCTTCTAAAAAGAAAGGACGACGCAGTTCTTGAAGAATATGTCGAGCGTAATTAACGATCGCATTTTCCGAACTTACTGGATTAAAGATAATTGCAAATTCATCGTTATTCAAACGAGCGATCGCGCCATTTCCACCAACGCAATTTGTTAATCTTTGAGCAATAATTTGCAGAATTAAATCGCCGTTTAAACTCCCTAAAAATTCATTTATTCGACCAAAACGATCTAAATTCAGACACATAACTGGTAATATAGTGTCTGCATATTTTTGCTGCTGTTGCTCGAAAAGCTCTCGCAATAATAGTTGATTGGGAAGATTGGTTAAATTATCGTAATACATCCAATCTGTATTGGAATATTCTACGAAAGATTTTTGAATTTTTTCTTGTTCTTTATGTTTGCTCAAGGCAATTTTAATCGTAGCGTGCAATTCTTTTTCTTTAAAAGGTTTAAGGAGATAACCGTACGATCCAGTTTGAGCGGCTCGCTCTAGAGTTTCATCATCTGCATAAGCTGTTAAATAAATAATCGGAACATCGTCAATATCCCTAATTTGTGTCGCAGTTTCAATTCCATCCATGTCTCCTTTAATCGCAATATCCATTAAGATTAAATCTGGCTGAGTTTCAGTAAATTTAGCGATCGCAGCTTGTCCCGACGAAACAATACCGTTAACGTTATAACCCAATTTTTTTAGTTTTCTAGCTAAATTTTTAGCAATCAATAATTCGTCTTCGACTATCAAAATATTAGTTTTCATTGTTATTGTCCTTGTTATTTTTTAAAAACGGCTAGTGTAATTTAATTCAGAAAAAACGATTTTAAATGAAGTTCCGTTACAGTTTTCTATCTCGATTTTGCCCTCCAATTGTTCTGTTAAAGTAAAAACTAGTTGCATTCCTAATGAATCGGTTTCTTGCAAATTAAAATTTTTCGGTAGACCTATGCCATTATCTTTGACAATCGAGACTATTTTATTATCGCGATCGCGTTTTAAACTTACCCAAATCTTGCCCGATCTGTTATTAGGAAAAGCGTGTTCTAAAGCATTAGCAACCAACTCATTAATAATTAGTCCGTAAGGATGAGCTGTTTCAATATTTAAAGTAATTGTCTCGACATCCAGTTGGCAGCGAATTCTTTGAGAATCTAAATTGTAACAATCAGATAAATGGGCGACTAATGCTTTTAAATATTGGCTAAAATCAACTGTAGCTAAATCTGTAGAGCGATATAATTGTTCGTGAATTAATGCCATTGAATAGATCCGATTTTGACTTTCTTCAAATATTCTGAAGACTGCGGGATCTTCGATCTGGTCGGATTGCATTTCCAACAAACTCGAAACAACAAACAGATTATTTTTGACTCGATGATGAATTTCTTTGAGCAAAATCTCTTTTTCTTTGAGAGACTCTTCGATTTTTCTTTCTGCTTGTTTGCGCTCTTGAATTTCAGCTTGTAGTTGGTTGTTAGATTTGGCTAAATCTTTAGTACGTTCTGAAATCCTGATTTCCAATTCTTGATTGATTTGCTGCAAGGCTTTTTCTGCTTGTTTGCGATCGCTGATGTCGCGGATCGAGGCAATAATACAAGATCGGCCGGCTAAATAACTGGTAGCAGCAGAAATCTCGGCATGAAGAATTAAATTATTCTTGGTCAAACAACTGAGTTTGTCCGTCCAACCGTGTCCGTTTTTAATCACTCGATCGCTGAATTCTCTTACTTGCGGCATATCGTGGGGATGAACTCGAGAAATAGGAATGCTTAGCAATTCTTGGCGATTGTATTGGAGCATCCGACAGGCTGTTTGATTGCAATCTAAGATCCGATCTCGATCGGGATCGATAACTACAATTGCATCGTTAGAATGATTGAAAATTTGGCGAAATCTTTGTTCGCTCAATCTCAGTTCTGCTTCTGCTCGATTGCGATCGGTAACGTCAATCGTGGCTGCTTGAGCGCGGACTAAATTTCCTGCTTTATCCCGTTCTGCGATCGCGTTTAAAAGTACGTCGAGGATCTCCCCATTCTTCTTCCTAAACTGATAAGAAATTTCTTTTGAGAAACCTGTTCGATAAAATTCGGGAAATATTGTGTTTACGGCATAGGCACGAGATTCTTCTGTCAAAAAATCAGTTGAGTGTTTGCCAATAACTTCGTTTTTTTTGTAACCTAACTTTTCTAACCAATATTTATTGACGTTAACTAATTTACCTTCAGTGTCAATTGAATGGAGCATTATGGGTGTATTTTGATATAAAGAGCGATAGCGTTTTTCGCTTTCTTGCAGCTCTTGCTCCATATTTTTGCGATCGGTAATATCGGTAATCGTGCCAAAATAGCCGGTGCAAATTCCGGTATCGTCATCAATAGGTACTGTGCGACTAAAGACCCATTTCTCTTCCCCTCGAGCAGACTTAAGACGATATTCGATGACCGATTCTTTTCCGGTTAAAGCCATCTTATTCCACTCTCGATTTATTTTTGCTCGATCGTCGGGATGCAAAGCATTAAACCAACCTTTACCCATAGCTTCTTTGCTCGAAAGTCCGGTTATCTCGAGCCACCGAGGATTGACAAAAATAAAATTTCCTTCTAAATCGGTATGAAAAATTCCTACCGGTACTTGGTTTAGTAAGGTTTGAAATCGTTTTGTATTTTCTTCAAGTTGTTGCTGTGCTTGTTTGCGATCGCTAATATCTCTAGCAAAGCAACAAAGATATCCTTGATTTTCAAACTGGAGATAATTAGCTCTAATTTCAACCGGAAAAACTTTACCTTGTTTAGTTTGATGAAGAGTTTCTAGGCAAAGAATACCGTTAGTTTTAGTTTCTTGCCAATGTTTTGCCCAAAATTCAGAATCGGCATTAGGATCGATATCGAATACTTTCATCGATAATAATTCTTCGGGAGTATAACCTAAAGATTCGCAACCAGCTTGATTGACATAGAAAAACTGGGCATTTTTATCGATCCAAAAAATACGATCTGGAGCGCGATCCATCGCAAATTTAATTAGCTCGAAATTGGCTTGCCTTTGCTCGCTTTGATAATGTATTGCAATGGCAGCAGCAGTGGCTTTGAGTAAATTTATAATTACTTTTTCATAAGTTTTAGCGCGATCGCAATTTTCTAAACTAATTAGACCGATCGAGCTATCTTTAAGGATTATAGGAATAATTAATATCGATTTAATTTCACTATTTGCTAATAATTTTTTTTCTGAGGGAGTAAATTCTGCGACATTTTTTTGAACTATTTTTCCTCGATCTAAGCTTTCTATCCAGGGAGAAAAACTTTGCTGTTGGGAATTATAGATTGGGTATTGAAAATGCGTTTTATACCATTGACATCGCTGACGAAATAGGAAGTTCTCTGTTACGGTCCGATAATTTTCCCAGATATGGATGGTGGTTGCATCGCAAACTAGGCCGAGTAGTTCTAAAATTTTGTCATATTTCCAAGCTCCCAATTTTGGGAGTAATTGTTGTATTTGTGAAAAAATTGCGAAATAATCTGCTCGATCCTGAAATGGATCTTTTTCGATTGAAGAAGATTGTTTTTTGTTTCTAGTTTTTTTACTATCTAAAGATGACATATTGACTAACTTAAAGTTTGAATATCGTTAAGTTAAGATAGAGCTGGCAATTAATTAAGTTAAAATAGAGCTGGAAATCGATCTGTTATAGTTATTTTTTTTATTTTGATTGAGTTGTTGGAGTAATTTTATTTTTCAATCCGTAAAAATACGATATTTTACTAATCTTTTTCAAAGCTCGCTTAATAGGAACTGAAAACAATTGATTTTAAACTAATTACTTAATTACTAATATCTATGTTTTGCATTGATTTGACATCGGCAAAATTGCCCATTACATACAAAATAGTAATGGAATAGCAATTATATTAATCTAATGGTATTTCTTCTTTTTAGAGTTGGGTTTTTGGGTTATTTAAAGTGTCGCCAGCAAATTATTGAGTTTAAGGGAGATTTTAAACAGATAGTTTCGATGGTAAAAAATTATCAATCCATATCATTAATATTTGAAAAAACATCGGGATTATTACTTAATGTATAATGGATTAACCATAAATAATTAATAAGCAGTAAATTAAGAATGTCTACCTATTTAATTACGGGTGCTAATCGGGGTATTGGTTTAGAATTTTGTCGGCAATTAAAAAATTCAGGAAATGAAGTAATTGCTATTTGTCGCGAAAAATCTCCAGAATTAGCAGATTTAGAAGTAAGAATTGAAGACAATATTGATATTGGCAATGATGGCGCGATCGCGAGTTTAAAAGAACGTTTAAAAGATACTGCGATCGATGTTTTAATTAATAATGCCGGAATTCATTCGAGAAACACTTTAGAATCATTGGATTTTGACGATCTTCTACATCAATTTAATGTTAATTCTTTGGGTGCTTTACGAGTAATTAAAGCACTATTACCTAATTTAAAAGCTGGCTCGAAAATAGCCATTATTACTAGCAGAATGGCATCAATAGACGATAATACATCTGGTAGTTCTTACGGCTATCGAATGTCAAAAGTTGCTCTCTCTATGGCAGGAAAATCTTTAGCAATAGATCTCAAACCAAAACAAATTCCCGTAGCCATTTTACATCCGGGGTTAGTGCAAACTCGCATGACTAATTTTCGGGGAATTTCCACAACAGAAGCAGTTACGGGTTTGCTAGCAAGAATTGGAGAACTTAATTTAGAAAATACTGGCACATTTTGGCATTCTAACGGTCAAGTTTTGCCTTGGTAATTTCTGGCTCGAACAACTCAGATAAAATAATTTCTAGAGCATTTCTAGTCATATCCAAAGTCATAAATGGGGATTGTTCCCATTGAGTTTTAACTTGAATTGGTAGAGGTGGAATATGGACAAAACCGCATTTTAAATCTAGTCGATCGATGGTAGCATAATGAAGCCCTTGATAAAGAATTTGATTGCATAAATGATTGCCAGCATAATTAGAAAATGCTGCGGGAATATTGGCACTATTGAGCTTATTAATTATAGTTTCTAAATGGGGTAAATTACTCCAATAAGCAACCGGGCCGTCTTTTTCAATCGATTCATTTTTTGGCAAATTCCCAGCGCGATCGCTGCTATTAAAGTCTTTCAAATTAGTGGCTATTCTTTCGATGCTAATTTTATTTCTTCCTGGTGCTTGACCGACAAAAACGCAGAATTTAGGCTGATAAAAATCGATGCGATCGCTTAATATTGAATCTAATTTATTAGTATCTCCGGGCATTATTTCACAATGAATTAGATCGGAGTATTTTGTAAGACTTTCAGGAAGATTTTTAGCTAAAGATTCTACAAGTATTTGCGAAGCATTTAAGTCGCGATCGTTCGGTTCAAAACCTGTTAATAAAATTGTCATATTTTTGCCCGATTTTATAATTATTTTCTGATAACAATAAATATCTCAAAAGTTCGTAAATGCAAATTTCAGGTATAACTATCCGCGCACCCCTTAATTTTCATTTTCAAAAGCCAGTTTTGACATTTAAATTCGTTTGTTGGCGGTTCTGAATTTTTTGGTAGTTTTGATTCTTTTGTTAATAAAGTAAGCACTGTGGTATCTAAAATAATAATCATTTTTTAGAATATTTTTCTTCCTCTGCTTTCCTCGATCGTTTTCATTACTAAATCTTCCTCTTCTAACTCTTCTTTTGTCAAGTCTTTTTGTTGGTCTTCTTGTACCCAA
This sequence comes from Prochloraceae cyanobacterium, assembly GCA_030065265.1. GTDB lineage: Bacteria > Cyanobacteriota > Cyanobacteriia > Cyanobacteriales > JASJDA01 > JASJDA01. Next base: position 16,883 of record JASJCW010000066.1, on the reverse strand, counting down.
GCTTTGAGACGTTCTAAAGATTTTTGCTCTTTTTCTAGCCGTTCTTTTTCTCTATTTTCTTCTTCTATTTCTTGTTTATATTTATCTAAATACCAAAGAGTAGAGTTGATGGTGCGATCTATTAATCTTCTATAGCGATCTATTTCTTCTAATTCTTCTTTATCTAAGCGATGGGAGTATTCATTTATTATTGTTCTATCTGTTATTTGAGCTAATATTTTTTTCAAAAATTCTATGATTCTGAAAATCAAATCTATTTCAAGCAATCGCTCTCGATCTTCTGCTAACTGCGCTACTAGATCTAAACCTTGATAGATTTTTTCTAAAAAATCGAAGATATTTTCAGATTCTGCGCTACTTACTATTATTTCACAAGCTTGATTGAGTTGAAAATTCAAATTATAAATTTCAATAAGCTTATCAATTTTTTGTTTTAAGTCTTGACTTATGAAATCCGAATTTTTTTTTTAATGTACTCAATTTGTTTTCTATATTTAAATAAAAAACTTTGTTACCTTTAAAACTATATTCAAAGCTTTCTTCCTGAAAATATTCTTCTTTTTCTCGAATAATTGTCCAGAATTCAGCTTTTATTTGTTCGTCTTTGACTTTGATACTTTCTGTATCTGCAAAAATTGTTTCTAAGGACTTATAGTCATCCAACAGACTCTTACTAATAATTTCTCTTAACTCTGTGGTATCAAATTCGATCGCACTCATTGTAAAATTCTCCAAATTGGTAAAGAAAAGTTCCGACATAAAACAATATTTATTGCCTAGCCGGAACGTAAAAACTAACTACTAACTACTAACCAGTAACTACTAACTAACTACTTACTTAATCGCCTCTTGATATCTGGCTAATGCAATTAAAGGAAAATATTGCTGATACATGTGGTATTTAAGATAGAAATGACAGGGGAAACCAGTACCGGTAAAATAATCTTCATCCCAACTACCATCCTCGCGCTGAGTAGAAACTAAATAATTAATACCTCGTTCGATCGCATCTAGATCTAATTTACCAGTTGCTTTAGCCGCATCTAACAAACCAATTACAGCCCAAGCAGTTTGAGAAGCGGTACTATCGCCAATACCTTTTAGACTAGGATCGTTGTAACTAAAACAAGTTTCACCCCAACCACCGTCGCGGTTTTGACAGCCAAGCAGCCATTTTGCACCTTTGGCGATTTGTTTTTTATGGGTTTCTGGAGCAATTACGGCTAGTGCTGATACTACACCAGAAGTACCGTAAATATAGTTTACGCCCCAACGACCGAACCAACTACCATCACTTTCTTGTTCGTTATTTAAATACTCTAAACCCCTTCTGACTCTATTTTCATCCATCGAAAGGTTGCACTGACCTAACATTTCTAATACCCTAGCAGTAACGTCAGCAGTGTTAGGATCGATCATTGCTTTAAGATCGCCGTAGGGGATAGAATTAAGCCAATCTTGGTCGTTATCGATATCGAAAGCAGCCCAACCACCAGCTTTACACTGCATCGTTGCCATCCATTTTACACAACGGGCGATCGCGGCTTGTTTTAATCCTTCGTTAGGTAGTTTTACTCCATCCAACGCCATCACGACTACAGCAGAGTCATCTAAGTCGGGATAAAAACGATTATCGAATTCAAAAGCCCAGGCCCCTGGTTTTCCTGCTTTATTTTTAACTTGCCAGTCGCCGTAATCTAAAATTTGTTTTTCGATTAACCAATCTCCAGCTTTAATTAAACTGGGATGATCCGGCCTGATTCCTGATTCTACCAGAGCGCGCAAACACCAAGCAGTATCCCAAACTGGAGAAACGCAAGGTTGCATGACATAATTATCTTCTGTTTCGATCGCAAAGTTATCTAAAGCAAGAAAACCGCGATGCACCATCGGATCGTTAACGTCGTAATCGAGGGCTTTAAATGCTAACATCGAGTTTAACATTGCGGGAATGATTCCGCCCCAGTCTCCGGTTGCTTCTTGTCTTTCAATCACCCATTTTTCTGCAGCAGCTAAACCTTCCGCTCGAAAAGGGACTAAATTTAAATTTTCTGCTATTTTAAATGCTTTATCGAACCATAAAAATATATCCGACCAATCGTTATTACTGGGTAATTCGTATTTAACGTTATCTATTCCTTCGCTATAAAGTTCATTTAAATTAAAATCAACTGGATAAACTGGTTTTTTATCGAAGACAATTAATAAAGGTACGGTACTGCTTCTAGCCCAACTGGACATTTCATAAATTGTTACTGGGAAATTATCCGGCAATAACATGATAGAAGGAGGAATAGAAGGAATGCCTTGCCAGTCGTAGCAACCGATCAGGGCTAAATGGAATTTAGTAAAAATCCTAGTTTTGCTGATGCCGCCTCGTTTTATGATAAAGTTGCGGGCTTTAACTAAAGCCGGATCTGTAGCGGGAACTCCCAATAAACGCATCGCCATATAAGCTTCAACAGAGGTACTAATTTCCCCCCCATCGCCGTAAAATAGTTCCCAACCGCCATGTTCTCTTTGTTGCGATCGCAGGTAATTTTCTACTTTATATAAAGATCTCGTTTTATCCGTACCCCAAATTTTATGCAGCAATACTGCCTCTGAAGTGATGGTAACGTTAGATTCTAGTTCGGCCCACCAATAACCTTCGGGATATTGCAAGGAAAAAATATGTTTTTGAGCAGCTGCGATCGCATCTGTAACTGATTTTTTTGTCTTTCTATCTTGAGTTTGCATTTTAGAATTTCACTCCTATCACACTATTTGTAAAGGGTAACAGTTCTTAAAACTTTCTTCCTAAAAAAAGTTGATTTAATCTATTTATTGCTTACATCAACTATAATTTTGTTTTCAAAGAAGTGAATTATAGCAGTCGAAGTAAAGGTTATGACAATTTTATCTGTTACCTACTACCTACTAACTATTCCCTGCTTTTACAATTAGTGTCCTAATCTATAGTTCAGTTGCTATACCTGGCGATCGACATCAATTCTGTTTAAAGTTGCTATATTTCGGTAACAAGAGGCAAAAGGCAAAAGCGCACCGCCCGTGGCAGTTACTGCCTATAAGGACGGAGCAAGCAGCCGGAGCAAGAAGGCAAAAGAGGAAAATCGCCATATATAGCAGTCGAAGCAAAGGTTATGACAATTTTATTTGTCCCCGAGATAGAAGAAAAAAAGCGCACCAAGAAAGGGGTCTTCGGTGATTAGTGTTAGTCAAGCAGCATTAATAAATTTAAATTAAGACCCCTTGATTTTTCCATTCATTGTAACCCTACTACCTACTAACTACTACCTATTCTCTGCTTTTACAATTAGTGTCCTAATCTATAGTTCAGTTGCTATAACTAATATTTGTCTTAGAGAGACTGTAAGATAATTAGATTCGATCTAAAATTGCAGCCGGTCAAAGAGCTGCAATAAAGAGATATAGAGGCGATCGAAACGCGATCTAGCGAATGGCGACGAAACCTGCTTCTTGAAGAGCTTTTTGTCCCACTTCAGAAAGCAATAATTTTGCGTAAGCAAAGCCAGCTTTTTCTTCTATTTGACCGTTTTGCTTGACAATTACGTATAGTTTGTTGGTTAGAGGGTAACTAGCATCTTGAAAAGATTGATAATTGACTCGATTTCTTTTTTCGAGGCAATCTTGAGGGCTTTCTGGAGTGTTTTTGTAAGGAGATACTAATTCGCGATCGTTGTATCCGATGGGAATAGCTCTTACCGAACATTGGGGAATGATTTCGGCTGCAGATTCGTAGAAGATTGCTCCTGGATTGGAGTTGACTATTCTCAATCCTTCTGTGGTGCTTGTGGTTAGTTTAACGTTTCCGGTGATGTGTTTTTCGTTGAGAATATGTTGGGTGAAGTAATTGGCCGTACCGCTAGCGTGGGGAGATTTAGAATAGGGTATAATTTTTAGATCTGGCCCGCCTACTTCTTTCCAGTTAGTAATTTTACCGGAATAAATATCTCTTAATTGAGGTACTGTCAGACCTTTAATTTTTAAATCTGGATGAACTGCGATCGCAATTCCGTCTATGGCTACGGCTATTTGTTTCAATTCATAACCGTTGTCTTTGGCTATTTTTTTCTCTGAAGATGTTAAAGGGCGCGAAGATTGAACGATTGAGAGTCGATCTTCAATTAACATTTTAATTCCCATGGTCGAACTGGGATTCCAAATTGGGGGTTGTACGTAGCGCAGTTTGAAGCCTGGTATTTCCGATTCTATTTTTTTGTCTACTTTAGCTCTAATTGGGGCCCAGACGGTACTGCCACCGTAGTTGAACATTCCTTGGGGCGTATCAGTATCTAATTGTTTAAAACTGACGAGGGTTTCTTTTCTTGACTGGGTTTGTTCTTGCTGGGTGTCGATCGCTTCGTTATTTGCTTGCTTTTCTACATTTTGCTGTTTGTATTCTGCTGTGGTTACCCCGATCGGCGATCGTGAAAACGATACTAATTTGACGAAGAAGAATGTAAATATTAACGAGCCTAGAATTATGCCTAGATTTTGCCAGCTAATTTTATCGTTATCGCTCGAATTAGATTCGAGATCGTTTTCTATAACTGTAGTGGCTTGAGATAAACTCCTTCTGGTTCTGCCTTGTTTGTCTAAAATACGAATAATAGTCGAACGATTAAAATAGGCTAATTTATCGTTTGGATCTAAAGATAAAGTCTTTTCATAATCTACTAAAGCTGATTCGTATTCGCCTCTGACATGATAAACTGTCGCTCTGTTGCGATAAGCGAGTATATATTCAGGCTCTAATGCGATCGCTTTTGAAAAATCTGCTACTGCTTTTTGATATTCTTGAAGAATTGCGTATGCTTGTCCTCTATTGTTGTAGGCTACTGCATACTGAGAATCTAGGGAAATTGCTTTACTTAAATTCTCGATCGCTTGATTATAATTTTTTAAGCCAATATATGCTAAGCCTTTATGGTAATACAATTTGGCATTTTGCATTTTTAATTGAATTACTTTATTGCAATCTGCGATCGCTTCTTGATATTCTTGCAGTTTGAGCCAAGCCAGTGCTCTTTGATGATACGCTACAGCATCGTAAGGATCTAATTCTAACCTTTGGGTACACTCTGCTATTATTTTGCGTTCTTTCAATTTCATCAACCTTTCCTAAATTTTTATTTATCGATTTTTTTATTTTGTTTGCCTAAATTGTGTTTGCTTTATTACTTCACTCTAACTTTATCAAATCTTATTTTATGCTAGTTATGGTTTAGTAATTGTACTGAAATTTAGAATATTTATTTGGTGTCTTATGGTTGCATTTTAGATAAATTTAGTTTTCGATCCAGCTTCCATAAGATTTTAAAATTCAATCTGGAAGTAAATTCATAAAAATTAAAATAAATTTTATATTTTCTTGTCAAGAAGATTTTTTCGACTCAGTTTAATGTTATTTTGACTCTAATAACTTGCGGTCGGAAATATCGACTCCTTCTATTAATCTATGGAAGTGTAGCTTCTGACCGAGAAATAAGAATAGTTTTTTTGCCAAGTTGAAAGAGCAGCCACATGAGCGATTGTAAAGAAATCAAATTATTGCCGGAAATGAAAGAAGTTTGGCAAGAAACTTTAAACTGGTCGCCGAGCGATCGGCAACTAAAATTATTTCAAGATTTGTATGCAGAGATACTTAAAGGAAACAGTCAATTCAATCTGACTCGCATCACCGATCGCCTTGATTTTTGGGAAAAACATTTGTGGGATTCTTTAGCAGGTTTAATCTACTTAAGGGAAACTCAATTAAAAGATTTGCAACAGCCAAACCGGGCGATCGATATCGGTACTGGTGCGGGTTTTCCGGGTATTCCTGTTGGTATATTTTCTGAAGCGATTGAAGTAACTCTACTAGATTCTACTCGCAAAAAAATCACTTTTCTTGAAGATTTAATAATTAAATTACAGCTCAATAATTGTCATGCTTTAGCCGGTAGAGCAGAAGAAATCGGACAAAACAAACATCATCGACAATTCTACGATTTGGCTTTTGTTCGGGCTGTAGGTAAGGCTGCAGTTGCCGCAGAATACGCTTTACCTTTGCTGCGAATAGGTGGTTTAGCTGTATTGTATCGCGGTCATTGGCAAGATGAAGAAACTTTAGCACTTGAAGCGGCCGCGACTCAATTAGGTGGTAAAATCGATCGCATTGCCAATTTTATTACTCCTTTAAGTAATAGCGTTCGTAATTGTATTTACCTGCGTAAAATAGAGCCGACTAGCGATCGTTTTCCCCGTCGATCTGGTATTCCGGCGCAAAAACCACTTTAAACAAATTACTGTTTAACTAATTAACATGAAAACAATTTTTAAAAGATTAATCTTCAGTTTAATTATCGCGATCGCGATCGCATATAATACTCCAGTTTTAGCCGCAGATTTAGCTGAGGGAGCAAAAATATTTAAAGTTGAATGTGCTGGTTGCCATCCTAATGGCGGTAACATCATTAGACGGGGCAAAAATTTAAAATTAAGAGCTTTGCATCGTAATAAAGTAGATTCGATCGCCTCAATTTCTGCTTTAGTTGCTAACGGCAAAAATAATATGTCTGCTTACGGCGATCGGCTTTCTGCAACTGAAATTGATAATGTCTCTGCTTATGTTTTAAAAATGGCTGAAAATAACTGGCGATAAATAATTCAGGAGACAAAGAATGAAATTGTATCATATGGTTTCTACTCGATCGGTGCGCCCGCGCTGGCTGTTAGAAGAAATGAATCTAGATTACGAATTGATTGCACTTTCTCTTGCAGATATTCAAAAAGAAGATTATCAAAAAATTCATCCCTTAGCAAAAATTCCCGTCTTGATAGATGAAGGGGTGAAAATTTTTGAATCGTCGGCAATTTGTATTTATCTAGGCGATCGCTATATTGAAAAGGGTTTTGCTCCTAGTTTTGATTCTCCCGCAAGAGCTTTTTATTATCAATGGCTTTTTTATGCTTCTACTACTTTGGATGTACCTATAGAAAAATATATGTTTCTTACTATGCCCGAAATTCCAGAAAACTTACTACCTTTTGCTAAAAAAAATAATTTAACTCAAACAGAAATACTAAATTGGTTCGATCGCGTTTGTCAGCCTTTAGCAGAAACATTAGCAAGCAAACAATATTTAATTGAAGATCGTTTTACCGTTGCTGACATCATCGTAAGCGGCATACTTTTCTGGGCATTGGGCTTAAAAATGCTGGAAAATCAACCTATTTTAAAGGAATACGCGACAAGAATGACTAATCGTCCTGCTTTTTTACGAGCCAATCTAAATTAAACTAAATTATTAAATTAACTCGATTTTATCCCTCAATAATTTTTTCGATCTTTTCTGGATTTTCTCGCAAATAACGAAAAAAATTGGAAAAAGTTTATAATGCTTTTTAATTAATTCTAAATATTTTTCTGGAACTCTGCCGGCTAAAAAAGTTAACTCTTTTTCATTTAAGTCAAGTTCTTTGGCAACAAGATTCAGCACGCTTTCTGTTGGCGGATATTGAATGCGATTGTTTTCAATTTTACAAAGATAATTTAAGTCTATTCCTATTTTACTGGCAAAATTTTTTTGAGAATACCCCTTATTTTTTCTTGCTTGTTTAATTTTTTTTCCTAAACAATTATAAGAACCCATTCAATTATATTCTCCATTTTGTAGCTTTTACTTCTTTGTAATTTTGCTTTTATAACTAAGTTTTGAGCGATGCTAAATCCGAGATAAGCTTGACTGTCAATTTTATTTACCAGGAGCAACTTGTATTGTCCTGGGTATTTTCTTCCTGGTATTGGAGTAAATAAAAGGAAGGATCTAAACTAATAAACTAAATCATTGATTGATTTAATTAGACGCTCTCCTTTTGGAGTAATACAGAACCAACAATTTTTGATTTCTACTTTTTGATTTGAGCTTGAAATACAATTTAAAGCTTGTAATTTAATTAATTCTTGCTTGACTAGAGACGGTTCTAAATTTGTTCTGTCCGCTATTTCTGTTATTGTTAGCATCGTATTTTTTGATTGACTCAAAAGTAGTAGAATTTTACTTTTCATTTGATTGTTTTTTTTGATGATGTCATGTGAAGAACTGCACTAACGACACAAAAAAGAATTAATAAATTTAGCATCAATTTTTACCTTCAATAAAGAGTATTATTTAATTGCGGATTGACTTATTTGGTTCGTTTTTGCTTTTGCTTGTAATTATTATTGTGATGGAGAGTTGTCTGAGAGTCTGACTGACAATGTCTTTGTTAGTTGATGAGTTTGAGACTGAGTTCTGAATTTGTGTTTAACTTAGATTGCAGCTAAAAATAACTTGAAAAAACAACAATCCCCGATCTATTGCTGTAAATGAGCCAAAAATTAAACAAAAATATGCGATCGCCTCAATGACAAAGAAAACCAAATGTAGTATATTTGTAGTACAAGCATTTAGTTTTTGTTTAGGAGAAGTATTATGGTTCCTCGAGGGAGAATTCGCAACATCGGTATTTCCGCACACATCGACGCGGGAAAAACCACCCTTTCTGAGAGGATTCTATACTACAGTGGCAAAATCCACAAAATCGAAGAAGTTCGAGGAAGTGGAAGGGGTGCGACAATGGATTCGATGGCGATCGAGAAAGACAAAGGTATTACGATCGCATCTGCTGCAATTACTTGTAACTGGAACGACACCAAAATTAACCTAATTGACACTCCAGGTCACGTCGATTTTACCATTGAAGTGGAAAGATCTTTGCGAGTTTTGGACGGGGCGATTATGGTATTGTGTGCCGTAGCTGGAGTACAATCCCAATCGATTACCGTAGACAGACAAATGAAGCGGTATCGAGTACCTCGAATTGCTTTTATCAATAAAATGGATCGCGAAGGTGCGAATCCTTTTGCAGTGGTAAAAGAGTTAAAAGAGAAATTGGGACTAAATCCAGTTTTGTTGCAATATCCGATCGCAGTTGCAGGTAATTTTATCGGAATTATCGATTTAATTGCGATGGAAGCTAACTATTTTGCAGGAGAAAAAGGCGAAAATAGAATTAGCAAACCCATTCCTGAACAGTTAAAAAATCAAGCAGAAAAAGCCAGAGAAGATTTATTAGATCGGATATCTCTGCTTTCAGAAGAAATAACTGAAAAGCTAATTGAAGGGGAAAGAGTATCTCAACAATTGATTTTGGCTGCTTTGCGCCAAGGAACTTTAAAGCGGGAAATAACTCCAGTATTAATGGGTTCTGCTTATAAAAATAAAGGCGTGCAAAACTTACTCGATGGGGTAGTGAATTATTTACCTTCTCCTCTCGAAAAAGAATTAGCCACTGCTGTAGATATTTCTAGCTCGGAAACAGTTAAGATATATCCTCAAGTTGAAGATCCTTTAGTTGCTTTAGCCTTTAAATTGACCGACGATGAATTCGGACAATTAACCTATACTCGAATTTATGCCGGAACTTTAAATAAAGGCGATCGCATCTACAATACTCGCAGCCAAAAATTCAATCGCGTCAGTCGTTTAGTGCGAATGGAAGCAGATAAAAGGCTCGAGATCGAATCGGCAACAGCAGGCGATATTGTAGCTTTAATCGGGGTTGAATCTGCCTCTGGAGATACTCTGACTTCGGGCCGTCAAATTGCTTTAGAGAGTATTTTCGTGCCAGATCCGGTAATAACTCTCTCGATTACTCCGAAAACACAAGCAGATCTCGATCGCGCATCTAAAGCATTACAGCGTTTTGTCAAAGAAGATCCTACTTTGCAAGTTAGCAACGATCCCGAGTCGAATAAAACCTTAATTTCGGGAATGGGTGAATTGCACTTAGAAATATACATCGAAAGGATGAAACGGGAATATAATGCGAATGTAGAAGTAGGCGCGCCAGCAGTTGCTTATCGAGAAACGATCGCCAAATCTGCTAGTTTTGACTACCTCCATAAAAAACAATCGGGAGGTCAAGGACAATACGCTCGAGTTATTGGTAGAATAGAGCCTTGCCAAGAGCAGTTTATCTTTGAAAGCAAAGTGTTTGGCGGTGCTATTCCCAGCAAATTTCTTGCTGCTTGCGAAAAAGGTTTTCGCGATGCCATGGAAAACGGTGCGATCGAAGGTTATCCGATTATGGGGGTGAAAATTATTCTCGAAGGAGGCGATTATCACTCTGTAGATTCTTCGGAAATGGCTTTTCGCTTTGCAGCTAAACAAGCATTCGATCGAGCTTTTACCGACGCTACACCGACTATCCTCGAACCGATAATGTTAGTTGAAGTAGAAACTCCATCGGAGTTTATCGGTAAAATACAAGGCGATCTTCTCTCTCGTCGCGGTTTCTTACTCGGTTCTGTGACTAAGGATAATTATGCCGTAATTCGGGCCGAAGTTCCCCTAGCTAAGATGTTCCGCTATTCTAGTCGATTGCGCGGACTATCAAAAGGTATGGCGGCTTTTGCGATGGAATTTACTGCATATCGGCCTCGATCTTAGTTGAATCAGTCAGATCGAGATTTAAGTAAAAATACTGTCGCTCTAAATTGCTAACTTTAGTTTCAGTTTGCTAGATCTAAAGATCTAAAATATTTCCCATTCCTGGTGGAGTGGGATTTTTTCAGTATCGAGGGTTTGTTAACTATTTTTTTATAATTCCTTAATATAAATATATATATCGAAAGATTTTGTACTCAAAATTCCTTATTTTACGTATAATTACATAAAATATATCAAAATGAATTTTAAAATAAGCTAAAAATTTCGACGGGCAGTAAAAATCTATGGAACAGTCAGTGTTTATTAACTTACAAGGAGAATTACACAAAGGTTTTGACCTGACTGTTGAAATAGGAGAACCCGGAAAATATCGTCACATCCAGTTAAAGGGTAATTTGCCTCCAGCTTTAGAATTAATTGAAGAGTATCAACAGTGGCAATCAGTTTATAGACAGCTAGAATATTCGTTAAGATTAAAACATCAATTAAAAGATTCTTTAGCAGAAATAGATCGAGAAAAAAACGATCCGATCGACGAATTTACAAAAAGCTATATTAATGACAAAAAACGAGAATGCCAGATAGAACAATTAGAATTAAGATATAGATTTAACCAATGGTTAAACAATAATAGTTTTCAGAAAGTTGTTAGTAATTTAAGAAAACATCTCAAAAGAATTTATAAAATTAGAATTATAATTAGCAGCGAATCAAAAACAGTTGAATTACTGCCCTGGCATCTTTGGGAACTATTAGAAGATTATCCCGACGCAGAAATTATCTTTAATTCCTTCAGATCTCAAATACCTAAAACTAGAAACAGTAGCGATCGCGTTAAAATACTAATGGTTTTAGGTAGCACTGTAGAAAACAGTTTGGCCAACAACAAACAAGCATTACTGCAACAACTTCCTCGAGGGGAAATTACATTTTTAGAAGAGCCGACACCAGAAGAATTTAAAAACCATATTTGGCAAGAGAAATGGCATATTTTAATCTTTGCCGGTCATAGTAAAACAGCAGATCAAACCGGCATAATTAATATCAATCAAGAAGATAGTTTGAGTGTTAGAGAACTAAGGTCGGATTTAAAAATAGCAGTCGATCGAGGATTGCAATTGGCTATTTTTAATTCTTGCGATGGTTTAGGTTTGGCAATAGACTTACAAGAGATCGGTCTTCCCCACGCGATCGTGATGAGAGAACCATTACCAGACAAAATTTTACATCAATTTGTCAACTATTTTCTCCCCTTACTAGCTCGAGAAATGCCTTTCCATTTAGCAGTGCGAGCGAGTCGGGAAATATTGCGAGGTTTGGACAAAGAATATCCTTGCGCTAATTGGTTGCCAGTAATTTTTGAAAATGTCACTGCTACACCCTTAACTTGGTCGAATTTACTCGATCGCACTCAATTAGAGGTTGAAGAAGATTTTACTCCTGTCGTACAAGTAATCGAACCAGCGATAGCTTACACGGAATTACCGATTGAAAAACCGGTTGCAAATAATACTAATACGCAAAAACAAACCGAAACAACCTTAAAGTTAGCGCGTTTGTTAATTATGAGTTCGATCGCCTTGAATGTTTTAATTTTTGCCAGTTTATTTTTGTTGAGAATCTTCGATTCTCGGCCTGTAATTACTGCGGATTCTCAGCCGCAACCGCTCTCAAAATCTTTGAATGTTAGCGAAGAAAAATTACCCCCAGAACATTTAGGGAGGAGCGATCGCCATTTAGAAACTTCTGCTGCGATCGAACCTAAATTTACAAAGGTTCAAGACCCAGAATTATTATTACACGAAATCGAACTAAAAGCGATCGCATTAGCAGAACATCCTGACTTAGAAGCTCGCTTAGAACAAGCAGAAGAAAAATTTCCCCAAGACTATCGTTTTACTTATCAATTGATTAAATTTAAAATCGATCCCAAGGATAACCGACACGATCGCGGACTAAAATTATTAGAAAAAGCAGCAATTAAAGCGATTAAAAACAACCGCTCGGCACAACTTCTTGAAGACATGAATCGCGATCGGGTTGAAGTTAGAGCTATTAGAAAATTGTACCTCGATCGCCGCGAATGGGATCGAATTGTTGAAGCATTAGAAAAAGAGGATATCATGCCGATCGTCAGATTGCAATTTTGATTTTACTCGCCCTCAACTTTTTGTAAATTTTGCTGTACTATTTCTTGAACTTGCTTTCGCAGAGTTTCAATAGTAGTAATTTTATTTTTTTGATAAGCTTGAAAATGATTTTTTAAATCGATCGGATCGCCGATGCGGATATAAGCTTTACGGAGTGCTTTTGGTGGGGGTTGATCCGTTTCAAATACTTCCCTTTCCAAACGAGTTAAAGTATCCATAAAACGTTCTGGAGTCGGAGCATCAGCTACATAACCGTCGTAAATAGCATTAAAATTAAGCAGTCTGACGGTAGTTTTATAAATAGATCGATAATTCCAATATCCCCGCTCGGGTAATTGAGACTCAGCTAAAGAATTTAAAGCATATTGAATGCGATAAACTCTTTCTCTAATTGGGGTATTCTTCGCTGGAGTAATATCTAACTGTTGTTCGCAATTTTCTAGAGCGTATTTTTTGAGTTTTTCGATGCGCTCGTTCCATTCTTTTCCAGCGATCTCTTGGCTTTCTATGCCGTATTCTTTTTCCAAATTGATTAAAATTCGCTCCGAAATGTCCCGCAAACGCTGATAATTATCTTCGGATTTTTTAGAAATATTTAATGCTGACTCTAAATTGCTGAAAGTCTGCTCTATTACTGTCGTCATATCACCGACGTATTTATATTTAAGACTGACAGGAACTAAATAGAAACTCGGCAAATCTTCTGCCGATTTGGCCATTTTTTTAATCGCCTGAAAAGGTAATTGAATCGCCCCGGGACGAAAAGGCATAACCGTATCGTTTTGATAAGAACAACCACCCTCTGGGAAGATAACTAAACGAGTTTGCGGTTGTCTTAAAAGTTCTAAAGTATAAGCAATACTAGTGCGATCGGCCATGCCCCTTTTAACAGAATAGACTCCAAGCTGTTGGAGAAATTTGCCGACGATTCCTTGAAAACTTTCATAAGCAGCTAGATAGTAGAAAGTTCCTGTCATGTTCTTGGAAATAAAACCAATAGTAATCCAATCCGGTAACATAACGTGATTGGGAAGAAATACTATTCTTTCTGTTTGAATCGCGGCTAATTTTTTGAGATCCCGTTCGTCGATTTCAACGCTCATTTTATAAAACCAACGAGCCACCCAAGGCAAAAGAAACTGGCAAAAACGAATTAACCAAAGATTGGGTTGAGGAGGATAAAATTCTGGAGATTTTTCTGGTAAATTAGACATTATTTTAAATCGTTATTGGCTATTTTTACAGGTTTATTGAATCCCTTTAATCAAAGCTAACCAATTTTTAAAGTAAAAAACTTGTTACTCCCGACTCGTTACTCGTTACTCTGCTATACAATAAACCCTGTCCCTTTTGGTAAAAAACTTTTATGTCTGCTCCCTTCTCCCCCGAAGAAATCGCCAATGAAGGTATTAAACCACAAGAATACGAAGAAATTGTCAAAAGATTGGGCAGACACCCTAACAAAGCCGAATTAGGGATGTTTGGCGTGATGTGGTCGGAACACTGCTGTTACAAAAATTCTCGCCCCCTACTCAAACAATTTCCCACCCAAGGCGATCGCGTTTTAGTCGGCCCGGGTGAAAATGCTGGGGTGGTAGACTTAGGACAAGGGTTGCGACTGGCTTTTAAAATAGAATCTCACAACCATCCTAGTGCCGTCGAACCATTTCAAGGTGCGGCTACTGGAGTGGGGGGTATCCTCAGAGATATATTTACCATGGGTGCGAGACCGATCGCAGTTTTAAATTCTTTACGTTTCGGGACTCTAGACGATCCTCGCACGAAAAGATTGTTTGCTGGGGTTGTCGAAGGGATCGGACATTATGGCAATTGTGTCGGAGTGCCAACAGTCGGGGGAGAAGTCTATTTCGATCGCGCTTATGCTGAAAATCCTCTAGTTAATGCAATGGCATTGGGTTTGATGGAAACTCCAGCAATAGTTAAATCTGGGGCTGCTGGGGTAGGTAACCCAGTCTTATACGTCGGTTCGACTACGGGTCGGGATGGGATGGGAGGTGCGAGTTTTGCCAGTGCGGAACTTTCAGAAGATTCCCTCGACGATCGCCCGGCCGTTCAAGTAGGCGATCCTTTTTTAGAAAAATGTTTGATCGAAGCTTGTTTGGAGGCTTTTAAAACCGGTGCTGTTGTTGCAGCCCAAGATATGGGTGCGGCCGGAATTACTTGCTCGACTTCGGAAATGGCCGCTAACGGCGGTTTGGGCATAGAATTGGATTTAGATCTAATTCCGGCTCGAGAAACGGGCATGATACCCTACGAATATTTGCTGTCGGAATCTCAAGAGCGGATGTTATTCGTCGCCGAAAAGGGCAGAGAAGCGGAATTAATCGAGATCTTCGAGCGTTGGGGACTTCATGCGGTTGTCGCTGGAACTGTTATTGAAGAGCCGATCGTCAGAATTTTCTTTGCGGGGCAAATTGCGGCCGAAATACCCGCTACAGCTTTAGCCGATAATACCCCAATCTATCATCGAGAATTGCTTGCAGAACCCCCAGAATATGCCAAAAAAGCAAAAGAATGGTCGATCGCATCTTTACCTGCGGCTAGCAGATCGGGGATTGCAATAGCTGGAGTTAAATATACTTGGAATGATATCCTCCTCAAATTGCTCGATTCTCCGACGATCGCTTCTAAAAGATGGATTTATCGTCAGTACGACCATCAGGTACAAAATAATACGGTTATTTTACCTGGAGATGCCGATGCTACTGTAATTCGAGTTCGCTATCCCGATGCGGCCCCGAATAGTTCTACAATTGGGGTAGCGGCGACAACCGATTGCAATCCTCGCTACGTTTATTTAGATCCTTACGAAGGTGCAAAAGCGGCAGTAGCAGAAGCAGCACGCAATATTAGTTGCGTCGGGGCCGAACCGATCGCCATTACCGATAATCTCAATTTTGGCTCTCCCGAAAATGCGATCGGCTATTGGCAATTAGCTGAAGCTTGTCGCGGTATCGCCGAGGCTTGTCGCGAGTTTAAAACTCCCGTTACTGGGGGAAATGTCTCTCTGTATAACGAAACTTTGGATGAAAATGGCAAGCCTCGAGCTATTTATCCGACTCCCGTAATCGGTATGGTAGGTTTAGTTAAGGATATTGGTAAAGTATGTCGTCAGGGTTGGCAAAATAAGGGCGATTTAATTTATCTGTTGGGAACTAAAGCGGCATCTACTTTGGGCGGATCGGAATATTTAGCAACTGTATTCGATCTCGTTGTCGGCATTCCTCCCCGAGTCGATTTTGATTTAGAGCGCAGGGTTCAAGGGGTTTGTCGAGAAGCGATCGATCGCGGTTGGATCGAGTCTGCTCACGATCTCGCCGAAGGTGGTTTAGCCATAGCAATAGCCGAATCTTGCATTAGTAAGGGTTTTGGTGCTTCAATCTCCTTAGAAGATCCCAAGTTGCGCTGGGATGAATTATTATTTGGCGAAGTTGCCGGTCAAATTTTAGTTTCTGTGGGGGCTGAAAATCGGGAGAATTGGCAATCTTTTTTAGAAGATAAACTAGCAGATAATTGGCTCGAAATCGGTTCGGTTACGGGTCGAAACGATAATTTGCAAGTTATTACTACTGACGGTCAAATTATCCTCGATGTTACAATCGTTGACATCGAAGAAGCTTGGAATCTTGCAATTGAAAAGCGAATGAGTGCTTAAAAACGGTCGATCCCTATTAAAATAGCAATAAAATTAGTTTAAATTCTATTATCTAATATATCGATTGCTTATTTTTAATAACACGATCGTTTATATAATCTTTATTGAAGTCGAATGCTGGTGAATTTACCCTAAATAGACTATATTACTGATACAAATTAATGTTAAGAAAATTTTAAGAGAAACTGTTATTCTCTAATCATCAGGAGCTAAACCACAGGATGAGAGCTAAACAATTCAGGGAATCAGATCGTAATTTGGCAAAACAACCAGTTAATTTAAGGGAAAGAGTCGATAAACCAGAAGAGGCTTGTGGAGTTTTTGGAATTTACGCTCCAGAAAGAGATGTTGCTAAATTAACTTATTTTGGGTTGTTTGCCCTGCAACATCGCGGACAAGAGTCTGCTGGAATTGCTGCTTTTGAAGGACAAACCGTCAGATCTCATAAAGACATGGGCTTAGTCAATCAAGTTTTTAGAGAAGATATATTAGAAAAACTCGATGGTAATTTAGCTGTAGGTCATACAAGATATTCTACCACAGGATCGAGTTTAAAAG
>JASJCW010000065.1 GCA_030065265.1 Prochloraceae cyanobacterium | reverse complement strand
TAGTTCTTGTCTTAATGGGCTATATACGTCGAGTTGCGGACAATTTGAAACAGAGTGTAACAACGATCGCAATATTTTTTAATATTTTCGCAAAGTTACCACTCAATTGGTATATTTCACTTTGACTTAATTAAGTCTTTGCGATCGGAGATTGGTTCGATCGCGACTACAGGAGCAACTCGAGCAGAAATCGAGCGGCGATCGAGGGTTAACAAATAAGCACAAGGAACGAAATATAATGCTAAGAGGGTAGCTCCACAAATGCCGCCGGCGATCGCAATCGCTAAAGGAGGCCAAAAACCACCACCTTGCAATAATAAGGGAACGAAACCGATCGCAGTGGTTAAAGTAGTAGTAATCACGTGACGAGTAGAGTGCAACACAACTTGTCTGACTGCTCTGCGATTGCCTTTTTTCGCGGCCGGATTTTCTAATAAAGCGGCTAAAACTACCACAGAATCGTTAACAGCAACCCCGACTAAGCCGATCGTGCCGATAATCGCCATAAAGCCTAAAGGAAAACCAAACAACCATAAAGAGAACAATCCCAAACCGATCGAACAGATCCCGACGATACCGATAATCCCGGCTAGTTTGAAAGAACTTAAAGATAACACTAGCACCGCTACCATCAAGACTAATAATACGCCAAGATTGCCGGCTAAACCGCCTCGAGCGTTATTACTTTCTTCCGCTTCGCCACCAAATTCGATGTAATAACCGGAAGGTAGCTCGAAATTAGCATCTTTTAAGCCAGTTTGAAATTGAGCTAATATCTCTGAAGGAAGAACTCCAGGAGCGATAAAAGCTTGAACGAGATTGTATCTTTTCCCGTTGCGTCGGGTAATCACTGAATTTTCTGGGGTTAAATTTATCTCTCCCAAACTAGATAAAGGAATGTTTCCGAGGGAGCGACTATCGATGCTATCTCGAGGGATAGAACTTGGCAGTAAATCCAAAGAGCTAATTTTACTAGAATCTCCGCGATCGCGATTGGCAATTCTAACTCTAACGGGTAATTCTTCGGTTTCTTCGAGTACAGATCCTCCAGTAGTTCCTTCTAAATAAGCCTGCAATTGCCTGGAAATGCTGGCATTATCCAATCCTGCTAAATTAGCTTTTTCTTCGTCTAAACGCAATGTTAACTGGGGTAAAATCTCGCTAGAACTATCTCGAGTGTGAGTGACATTAGGAATTTGAGCTAAAATACTTCTGGCTTGCTCCCCTAAAATTCGCAGGCGATCGAGATCGGATCCGTAAATACGCATCTCTACCGGAGCATCAAAAGGCGGCCCTTGTTCTAATTTTCGCACTAATACTCTGGCAACGGGAAAAGCTGCGTCCATTTCTGTTTGCAAGCTGCTAATAAAACTATCTTTTGCAATAGTATTCAATTGCACCATTGCTTGAGCGTAGTTTGATTCCCCTTGTTTTCCTGCGGCTAAATTATAATAAAATCTCGGCGCGTTACTGCCAACAAACCAATGAACGTTAACCGCTTCTTTTCGTTCCATAATTAAAGTCCGCGCTTGATTTGCGATCGCCAGAGTTTGTTCTAAAGAAGCCGATGCAGGCAATTCTAACTCGATTTGCAATTGATCGCGATCGCCTGCTGGAAAGAATTGACTTTGCAAACTGGCAGCTTGCACGAATCCGGTTATGGGTAAAATTAGGGCTAAGAATATCCCTATTGCTGGTTTGGCAAACAACCACCGCAAGGTTTTATTGTAAAAGGAGGTTAGTTGAGGAAAAGAAATTCCATTTTCCCACCAATTTAAAGATTCAGAGTGTATATCTTTTAAGTTTGAATTCGTTTGAGAATTATTTACATTGGTAATTAATTTAGATTTAACGACCCTCGACCTCCGAAAGATCGCTGCCAAAGCAGGAATGACAGTTAAAGATAAAAATAGAGAAGAACAAACTGCTAAAATTACGACAACCCCAATCGTGCCGACAAATTCCCCTGCACCTCCTGGCAAAATTGCGATCGGCATGAATGCCAGCACTGTAGTTAATGTCGATGCTAGCAAAGGTACGGATAAATATTTAACGGTTTTGGCGATCGCTTCTTGTGGTTTAATTCCGGCTTTGAGATGGTTATTTACTTCATCTACTACTACGATCGCCGTATCGATCAATAATCCTAAAGCAACGATCGAACCGGTTATCGACATTTGATGCAAAGGAATACCGATGGTTTTCATCCAACCTAAAACCATCAATAATGATAAAGGTAAAGCAGAACTAACTATTAAAGCCGATCGCCAACCCATCATTAATAAAGTTACGCCAAAAACTAACAATCCTCCCAATATAAGATTGAAAATTAGCTCGTTAAGTCTGTTAGTAACGTATTTACTTTGATCGAAAATTGTCGATAAATTTAAACCTGCTGGAAGTTGTTGTTGAAATTGTTTTAATGTTTTGGCAGCATTATCTGCCCATAAATCGATTCTATAGTTAGATTCGACAAAAACAGCTAAGGCGATCGCCCTTTGACCGTCAACTGTTGCTAGTTCGTCGGGTGGCTCTTTAATTCCTTTCTTAATTTCGGCAAGATCCCCTAATTTAGTAAACTGTCCGTTGCTACCAAAACTAATCGGAATATTGCTAATGCGATCGAGCGAATTTAATTCCGATTCTACTTCTAAACCAAGATTGTTATTTGCGCTGCGAAATTCTCCAGCAGAAATTTTAGCATCGCTTTGTTGGATTTGACGAGAAATTTGTTCGACGGTAAGATTGAGGGCGACTAACCTGACCGGATCTATTTCTACAGTAATCTCTTCGTTTGGCTGGCCGTATATTTCGACTTTTTCCGTTCCTGGTAAAGTTTCGAGCTGCTCTTGCAAGGATTCGGCTCTGCGAGTCAAAATAGCGTAGTTTGGATCGCTGTCTTTTTCCCAAGTCAGCGCGACTATTTTGGCATAAGCTTTCGGATCGACTTTGTCTAATTCTGGTTCGCTTGCTGCTGCTGGCAATTCCGCTCTGGCATCGTCTATTTTGTCACGAATGCGCGACCAAACTAAATCGGCTTGAGATGCTGTCACTGTCTCTAACAATTCGATGTTAATCACCGATATGCCCGATCGCGATGTTGATTCGTAGGTTTTAATTTCTTCAACATCGGCTATTTCTGATTCGATTTTTTCGCTCACTAATGCTTCGACTCGCTCTGCATCCGCTCCTGGTAATACGGTGCGTACGATTGCCGATCGCGATACTAATTCTGGATCTTCTAATCTGGGTAAAGTAAAGAAGGAAGAAATACCCCAAACAATAATTAATATTATTGTCAGCAAAAGCAGTCGAGAATTACGATAAAATAAGCTTTGCATGATTATTGTGGATGTTGTTTTCTAAAAATTTGTATTTTTCAGGAAATAAGGCGCATCTTTTTGAGGACAGGAGTCAGATTTACTAATTTTTACTCCCAACTCAATACTTTTGCTTTTGAGCGAAGGGTCACTAATCCTTACTTGCTACTTGAATCGGACGAACTAAGCGATCGGGTACTATTCTTTGCGTCCCTTCAGCAACTACTTTATCCCCTTCCGAAACCATGCCTCTAACAAAAACGCGATCGCCGTCGCTATGCAAGAGTTCTAAATCTCGTTTTTCAATGCGATAATTGCCTGCTTTTTCGATCGCCACAAAACAAGACCACAATCCTTTTTCTGCTTTAACTAGAGCGGTTGTTGGCAACCAATATCCTGCAGTATTAACCTTTTGCTTAATTTGCAATCTCGCTATTTGTTTCGATGCGATCGCATTACTATTTCCCGCTAATTTTAAAACGATCGTTCTGGTTCGAGTTGCCGGATCGATTTCTGGTAAGATTGCGGTAATTCTGGCTTGATAGGTGCGATCGCTTACTTTGATCATCTGCTGGCTACCGATTTGTAGTTCTGACAATATGCGATCGGGAACGCCAATTTCTACTTCTGGGGCCGTATCTTCGACTAAACGCACTACTGACTGGCCCGCTCCTACTACCGTTCCTTCATCCATTTTGCGAGCGGCAATAATTCCAGAAAATGGGGCGCGAATCGTACTTTTATCGATATTTACGTCTAATTCGGCGATACTAGCATCTAGTTGGCGCACGGCTGCTCTTTGGGCGGCAATTTGCTCTTTTCTAGTTCCGTTTAATAGTTCGGCCAGTCTACTGCGCGCAATATTCAATCGATCGCTTAAAGCTTTTGTTCTATAGGTTACTTCGTCAAGAGTTTCTCGGCCGATCGCTCCTTGAGAATATAAGTATCTTCTGCGATCGACTTTAATTTTTTCTAATTGTAATTGATTGCTTAAATTACTTACTTCTGCTCTTGCTGCGGCGATATCTTCCGATCGCGCGCCATTTTGTAATTCCGATAAAACTGCTAAAGCTTGTGCTTTTTGGGCTAATAATCTCGCCCTTTGTGCTTCTAAGTTGCGAGTATCTAATTTGGCGATCGCAGTTCCTCTAACGACTCGATCGCCGCGATCGACTCCAAACCAAACTAAATTCCCCGATCTTTCAAAACCTAATTCGCTCGCTCTTCGCGCTGCTACTTCTCCAGTATAGTTACGCACTATTTGATAGCTGTTGGCTTGTCGAACTTCTAATATTTCAACTGGCAATATTGTCAGCTTACTTTCAGTTTCCACAGAACTGCGAGCTGTTATTTTTGATGTGGCAAAGGGGATACCAATTACTAATAATCCCACACTGCCGATTGCTGCTAATTTTTTACTCAAGGATTTAGATACCATGGCTCGAACCTTTCAAATCAAACGACCGTTTTAATACAGTCAAAAAATAAATAAGCAATAGGCGATCGCCCTAGCTTTTTAAAGACAATCCTTTTCCGATTGCTTTAGATTTTGCTCAGCGATACGATCTATTAAAACATACGTTTGAAAAAAAATCGAGGCTGTGTTTAAAGATGTTTAAGCTAAAATACTTTAGAAGCAAAGAATTTCTATAATGAGATATATATAGTTTAATAGAAATAAGTTCAAACGTTCGTTTTAATATGAAGGCAGCCAGCGCGATCGACACCAAAGAACAGATTCTCAATGTTGCAGAAGAATTATTTGCAGAGCAAGGCTTTGCAGGAACTTCCCTGCGTCAAGTAATCAAACAAGCAGGAGTTAACCTATCTGCGGTTCACTATCATTTTGGTTCTAAAGAAGAATTATTCCGCGCAGTGGTTGCCAAAACTGCACAACCTATTGTCAAAAAAAGTTTAGAGCAATTAGCAATAGTAGAAGCTAGAGAAGAAACTCCCAACGTTGAAACCATTTTAGAAGCATTTTTGACCCCTTCGCTGCAAGTATTCATTGAAAATGGTGGTGGCGATCGCAGCACGAACTGCGCTAGATTGATGGGACGCTGTCGCACCGAACCAGATCCAATTCAAAAAATTGCCGACGATGAATTTGAAGAGCTATGCGTTGCCTATTTAGATGCCCTTCAGAGGGTTCTACCCGAGCAATCGAGAAACGAACTCGACTGGAAATTAGATTTAGTCGTTGCGGGATTAATTAGAGTTCTTAGCGAAGCAGGAAAATCGAACGCGCTAATTCAAGATAACTCACCCGAAGCAATTCAAGTTGCCATTAAAAGACTAGTCAATTATTTTGCTCCAGCGATGCGATCGCATTAAAAATCTCAAAAGCGATAATTGCGATCTTCAATCCAGAGACTAATCGGAACGGCTTTACCTTGGCTGTCTATTTTGACTTCAACAACAAAAGGCCTTCTATTTTGAAAGTTGAGATTATTAATTTCAGCATTAATTTTATTGCGTCGATCTTCAGGCATATAATAAGTTTCTAAACCGTATCGAACGGAATTATAGTAAATAGTCCCTTCGAGGGGGATACGATTATCGGGTAAATTATCCGGTAAATTCGAGCTGACTGCAACGGGTTGCCAAGCTAGAGGAGGCTTTGTATTGGCTGATTTTGGTGCTTCTAAAATTACGTAAAAAGGGCGGCCGTTGCTGCGAGTGGCGTTTAATTCCTCCCAACCAGGAAGATTTTTAAAGCGATCGAGATTAGAAATATCGTATCTCAAAGTTTGGGAATAGCCCCGTAAGAGATCGTAAGGATCTACCGGAACAGTTTGTAAGACTACAGTTTCACCAGAAACGTAAGTATAAAAAGCCCTAGCTGGTACTGCCATAATCAATCCTGTTTGTAAAATTAAAGGCAGCCAAAAACGCCATTGAGGAATCCGATAACGAGGTAAATTCATAATTAATAGCAACTTTTTACAAAACTTGGCTCGAATCTTTTACTAATTGTTTTTTTAGATATTCTTCAAACTTAATTCCGGCATAAATAATTGTTACGCCGCAACCAAATAAAACGATCGCTTTCAACATTAACCCAGTGTTATATTCGAGCATTCGCGAAAGAATTTGTATCGTTAAAATTGTTATTCCCCACCAAAATCCCAATCTCGTACCAGTTTTAAGAGAGTTCCCGATCGCCAAAATCCCTAAAACAAATAGAAAGATATTAAAAATCAAAGTAGCGATCGCGCCGAGGGGATTAATATTTATTTGGTAAAAAATAATTAAAGCTGTAATAGCAAGAGAGGTCCCGACTAAAGTGCTATTTAAATCTATTTTCCAAGGCGATCTTGCCGCAAAAGAATAACCCAAACGCCACCAAGATAAAACCATTAAAAAGAAAAAGAAAAGCAGATTGAAAAGCATCGACCATTCTTGCCACACTATTTTTGGAGTTGAAATATTGACAGAAAAACTCTCGCGCCAGAAACTATTGAAAGAAAAGAGATAAAACGCCAGACTAAGGGAGAAAATAGCTAGATTGCGAGCAATTTTTTCAAAATTAGCAATTCCTTGCCAAGAGCGAAACCAAAAAGAATCGCGATAAGCCCATAATAAGCTTCCAGGAATAATCGTAATACCCGCATATATTAACCCAGAAAATAGCGGAGATATGGAGTAAAATTTATATCCTAAAGGAAGTAAATTAATTGGTAGAGCAAAAATTACTAATAAGCTGCTTAAAGTAAAGATCCACCGAGATTTACACCAGTAAGCTAAAGGGATAAATATTAAACTCACTAAAATCGGTAAATGGGAAATTGCAAGCTTAAAAATAGTAAAATAATCGGAACTATATAGACTTGAAATCCCCGATAAATAGCCAATTATCGTTAAAATTATGCCTAAGATTCCCAAGCTAGTCAATCTGAGGCTAAAAGCCATCAATACTACTGCTAAACCCCAAACTAAAAATAGCTGATAAACGGGGCCGCTTTGGTGGAAAATCTGAGACATCAAACCCAAATTTGCACCAATTGTCAATCCGCCTAATAATAGTAATGCTTGTCCCAAACGGGATCTCCATCCTTGCAAGGGATTTTTCCAAAGATAAAAACCCGATATATTCGCGATCGCGAATATACTAATTAACAGCAATACTTTCAATTCTTTTGATAGGGCTTGCCAGTTTGCAGCAACAAAAGTAATTGCCGCTAAACCTAAAAAAATTGCCCCTAAACCCAGTAAAATTGCCACAAAACGATTGCTAGCAGCAGTATCTAAATTTTCAAATTCATAGCGTAAGGCTATTTGTTTGTATGTTTGTTCGTTAATTAATCCGTCTGTTTGCCATCTTTTGGCTTCTTTGCGTAGTTGATGGCGAAATTTCTCTGAAACCACGATCGCCTTTAATTTTAATACTAGTTTGATTAATTTTATTATTATCTAATTTATTGAAATAGTTAAATTAAATTGTGACAGTTTAAACACTATCGTTAATTAATACGATCTGTTCTATTTTTCTCAATTTCCGTAGCAAGTTAACATTTCTCTAAAAAATAGCTGCAATTATTCCGGTCTTAAAAAAAATTTACACTCTTGGTGCGATCGCTTAAATTGCAATTTTCCGATCTAGATCTGACCGCTCAATAGTCCTTGGCGATTGGGATTTAGATTTTTTTCGTAAATATACAAATATTTACATTGTGACCATTTTTATTAATACCAAGAAATTACAATTAAAATATCTTTTAAATTGCTTATCATGTACAGCCAATTAAATAAAAATGATTCAAAATAGGTATTGACAATTAAAAATAAATCGAGAGTCAAAAAAATAAAAAAATAATAAACAAACTCAATTTAAAGGATAGGATATGAAAAATAACATTCTCAAAGAATTAACACTTACAGGAACTTCATTACTTTTCTTAGTCGGTTTAATCGTACTTTCGGTTCGTCCTCAGTCGACAATGGTTCAAATTGAGCGCAAACCAGCAGAGCCTTCAGAAAATATTAAAATCTATAAAGTTAAAACAAAACCGGTAACGGATAGCGTAGCAGAACAAGAGCAGGCAATTCCCCAAGAAAGCACGGAAAGAATCGCCAAAAAATAATGCGATCGCCTGCAAACCTCATTTAAGAATCCTTTTTTGCCAGTTTAGATGTATTGCTTAGCTAAAGCGATCGGAGCAGCTTTGAATAATTTTACAGTTTCTACCGATTTCCATAGCTCGTTGGAGGGCATTTTCTACCGAAAGTATCAATATACTCGAACCAGCTTCTGTGTTTAATTGAGTTGGTTTGATACTCGTGATTCCCACACTTATAGTTAAATGATTATCGACTGAAGACTGAGAATTGATAATTTTCAAGTCTTTAATTTTATTGAACAAATTATCTGCTATGTAAACAGCTCCGACGATATTTGTTTCGGGAAGAAGCAGGGAAAATTGCCCTTTTTTAGAATATATTGTTAACTTTGCCGGTCTTTTTGCCGATTCTTTCACTACTTTAGCTACTTTTTGCAAACAACTATTTGCTGCTATTTCACTATAGCATTGCTTGTATTTTTCAAAATAGTCAAGTTCAAATTTAATCAAAGATATCCAAGAGGGATCTCGTACGATCCGCTTCCATTCTCGCGCAAAATATTCTGCAAATAAGGGATCTTTACCCAACCCTGTAATTGGATCTGTTCTCAGATTTTTTTCTAATTCTTGTTTGGCTCGAACCAGCAATTGATTGTTATTTTTCTGAATTTGTATTGCATTTTAGAATCGTATAATTTTAACGTTTCTACCGTAGATTCTTGTCCTAACATTATTTTAATTGCAATTCATTTGAATTATTTTTTTTAATTAATGCGATCGAATCGAATTCAATCTTGTCACCTCAGCTATATAACTAAAAATCGATTCTTGTTTCTAAATGTTTATCAAATATTTACTTAAATAAAATTGCAGTTAAATTCGATCTTCTTGGCTTAATTTAAAACTTTCAAATCGATTTCTTAGGACTATAGTCCTAGCTTTGAACGGGACTAAAGCTACTTGTCAAAATTACCGCTCGTATTTGAAAATAAAATTGAAAGTCGAATAACATTTAGTAAATGATTACTCAATAGCAAGCTTGCAAATAATTTAAATTCGATCGCGACCGCAAGCTTTATCGAAGAAAATAAGAAAATTAAGTTTAAACTTTCTCGATGTTTATTAACTTACCTGACTTCTTGTATTATGAGAATAAAACTAAAACGTAATTTATGAATTACAGTATCGTACCCAAACGCTTTCAGAATTCTCCTCTAAGATTTTTATTTTATCTTAATTGGATTTTGTTATTTATTGTATTTTTGTCGATAATTGCTCCTCGAAATTTGGCTTATAACGGTTCTTACTGGTTGAATTTATTTTGTTTAATTTTTTTTGCATTAATGGGGTTTAAAATTTCTAGTTTAAATCGACCTTTAGAAAAATTTATTTATGTCAGTTTAGAACTATTTTTAATTGTTTTGTCTTATTTTTCTGGAATGAAACTTTATGTGCTATTTTGTCTGATTTTGCTGGTAAGAAACTCATTTATTTTATCTCAATCAAATCGCTTTATCGTCACGATTTTAGTTTTTAGTTTAATTCCAATTGCCCAGTTTCATCGCATGCAAAATCTAGCAATACCTAAGCCAGAATTATTGGAAGATGAAAAACTAATTATTTTTTCAATCACTACTACCCTATTTGGCATAGTTGTCTTCTTTTTACAGTTATTAGTAAATGCTGTGTTGTCAGAAAATTATAGTAGAAAAAAATTAGCGATCGCCAACGATAAATTACGTCGTTATGCAGCCAAAATTGAAGACATCGCTACCCTACAAGAAAGAAATCGAATTGCCCGCGAAATTCACGATTCTTTAGGGCATTCATTAACAATTTTCAACCTGCACTTAGAAGCGGCTTTAAAACTATTACCTTCCGACCCCCAAGAAGCCACAGAATTGTTAAAAGAAGCCAAACAAGTTGGCAAAACAGCATTAACAGAAGTTCGCGAATCAGTGGCAACTTTAAGATCTAATCCATTAGAAGGAAAATCATTAGAAGATGCGATCGCATCTTTAATTGAGGATTTAAAAAGATCTACAGGTATTGTCCCCCAATGCGAGATTAATATTTTTAAGCAAGTTTCAGACGATCTAAAAATTACTGTTTATCGGATTTTACAAGAAGCAATTACTAATATTTGTCGCTACTCTGAAGCAACGGAAGTAATTATTAAAATTGAAGTAAATACGGATTTAAAATTAATTGTTTACGATAATGGTATTGGTTTTATTTTAGATGAAAATACCACCGGATTTGGACTCCAAGGAATGCAAGAAAGAACGAGAGCTTTAGGCGGCTCTTGTAAAATAATTACTGCCCCCGATCGCGGTTGTAAAATTGTAGTATCTTTACCCCTTTCACTACCCATCTTTTAGTTGTCCGTCTGTTATCTACTTTTAACTTAGAATTATGATTAGTTTATTAATAGTTGACGACCAAAGTTTAATTAGACGCGGATTAAAAGCTTTATTAAAATTAGAAGATTGTTTGGAAATAGTTGGCGAAGCAGATAATGGCAAAACTGCGATCGAGCAAGTCGAAAAATTGCAACCTAATGTAGTATTAATGGACGTTCGTATGCCAATTATGGACGGTGTAGCGGCGACTAAAGAAATTTCTCAGCGTTTTCCAGCATCTAAAATACTAGTTTTGACAACTTTTGATGATGACGATTATGTCGTACGAGCCATAAAATATGGTGCGTCGGGATACTTACTCAAAGATACCCCATCAGAAGAATTAGTTGGAGCGATTCAAGCAGTACACAAAGGATACACTCAATTAGGGCCGGGTATAGTTGACAAAGTGGTTAATAACTCTTCTGTTTCTAAACCTACACCACCACCAGGTTGGTCGGAATTAACCAGCAGGGAATTAGAAATTTTAAGCTCGATCGCTGCTGGTGCTAGCAATGCCGAAATTGCCGAACGACTTTATATCAGCCAAAAGACAGTTAAAAATCACGTTACTAATATTTTGCGTCGTCTCGAAGTCCGCGATCGCACTCAAGCAGCAATTTTAGCTAACTCTATTTGGAGCAAATAATTCTCTCTGTTTAAATTTAACCGGCATTCCATCGACTGGAAATACTAAAAGATTGTGTTGTAAATTCTCTAAAGAAGAACCGCTGTTAACTAATTCCCAGTCAAAATATCGCAATAGCATCGCTAACATCATCGTTCCTTCTAATAAAGATAAATGCTCTCCCAAACAGCGATGCAAACCCGAACCAAAACCGATGGTTAATGGTAAAGTTTGCGATTCTTCAGTTCTCAACCAGCGATCGGGAATCAACTCTTCAGGGTTATGATAGTATCTCTCATCTCTTCCAGCAGCTAAGACTGACCAGTAGATACTCGTTCCTCGAGGCGCAACGAAGATATCTTCAATAGGAGTATTTTGTTTAGCTTCTAATGAAGTCGAACCGTTAGCTACCGGATAGAGGCGTAAAGTTTCTTTGAAAATGGCACCGATATAACTTAATTCTTTGAAACTTTCTGAAGTAATACCGCCATATTTTTCCCAAGTGCGATCGACGATATTTCTTGCTTTTTCTGCAACTTTGGGATTTAAACTCAATTCAGACAATGCAAAGGATAAACTATGAGCTGTGGTATCCGTTCCCGCGATTAATAACTCGATCGATTCTGCAATTAAACCCGCGCGATCGTATTTTGGTTCTTTAGCAGCTATTTTGACTAACATCGATTCTCTGAAAAGAGGGCTAACTTCAGACCAATCTCGATCTGAATTATCTCTCATTTGCAAAGCTAAATCGATCCGAGGAGTTAAAAACTCTTCAATATATTTTCTCGCTTCCCAGTATTCTCGCGCAGATTTAGTCGGCAGATATTTCAGCCACATTTTTTCGCCGATCGCTACCTTTAAAAAACGATAGCCAAGAACTGACATTGCTTGATAGACGCGAGGGACATCTAAAGGAGGCCCTTCATGACTAGAACTATTTTTCTCTACGGGAACACCTAATAACAAACAAGAAATAATTCTCATTGTCAGTTCGACAAATAAAGGATCTGCTTTAACTGGCGATCCTGAAGGTGCTGCTTTAATTTTTTCAATAATGCGATCGCAAGCGCGATCGATAATCGGTAAATATTTAGCAACTGCGTTAGGAGTAAATTCGAGATTCCAAGCTTTGCGTCGCCATTGCCATTCTGTCCCGCTAGTACCTAAAAGAATCGGGCCGCTAATATCGTTCCAAGCCTTAGAAGATCGCTCGGTTCTAATTAAACTACCATTTTTCATCCCGTTGATAATCGTATTTTCAATTAGTTTCGGATCGCTCAAAATCACAACTGGCCTATTTCCGACCCAGTAAACGTATATCGGGCCTAATTCTTTCGCCCAATCAAATAGTAATTTAAAATATTTTTTTGCTTTTACTGCGGCTAATATTTGGGGTCCATTGCCAAATAACCAATTACCACCTTGGGGAGAAGGGAGACTTCGCAGACCATTATAAAGATATCTTTGTTTGCCCCAAACAAGAATAGCTATTACCCCTACAGCACTAACAGCCCCTAAAAACTCGTAGAAAAACCGCGATTCTAAAATAGACATATTTTTAATTTAATTTTTCAGCAATTTTACCCCAGATAGATCCTTGCCAAATAATCCCTCAAGAGTAGCAAGTAAAAATTAATATAGAGTAATTTACAAAACTTTTTTGCCTGTTCCCTCTTACCTCTTGCCCATTGCCTTTTGCCCTCGCTGATTTAGTACAATATCTAGTACAAATTTGATTTTCTGTTGTAGAATATATCTGTTAGTACATAAGTATTAAGTAAAGATGTTAACAAAACAGATTTCGGCGATCGCAAAAAGTAAAACTGGCAGAAACCTACAATTTAGAGATAACTTAACGGGTCGGGTCATGAACTTAAAGCAATTTACCGAAGCGATCGAATCGGGTAAGTATTCTCGCTATCATAATCGAATCGTTAGGGGCTTGAAAACACCTTGCAGCAATCCAGACTATTCGCGGTTTAATAATCTTAGTTAATTGTTAATTTCTGAGAGAGAATTTTCTGATTTATGGAGATGGGTGCGGAAAAAACTTGTTAGTTCGCGCCAAGAGTCTTCAGTTGCTAAGCGATTGTAAGTAGAACGCTCGTGACAGAAAAAGCCATGCTCGGCATCGGGATAGACTTTTAATTTATATTCTTTATTAAGTTCTTGAAACCGAGATTCAATTTGTTTGACGCGATTGCTGGGAATAAAAGAATCTTTATCTCCAAAAAATAAATAAATCGGAACGGTAATCTCAGTAACGTCTTCTAACCATTCATCGAGTACGACGGCATAAAAAGGTGCAGCAGCAGCGATTTCAGCAGACAACTTAGTAGCAGTAGAAAAGGTCATACTTCCACCAAAACAAAACCCAGTCACGCCGATGCGATCCGAATATACATCCGATCGCGATTTAATATAGTCTAATGCTGCTTTAATATCTTCTGCTACAGTCTTATCAAAATCGAGGCCGTACATTATTGTCCTTGCCGATTCTACCTCATCGTAACCAAACTTATTATTAGGCAAGGAACGATAGTATAAATCGGGTGTGACAACAACATAACCCTCCTGAGCAATTCGGACGGCCACATCTTTAATGTGCTGTGTCAATCCAAAAGCCTCCATCAACAGGATAATACCAGGTTTGCGGCCATCTGCGATCGGACTAGATAAAAAAGCAGGCATTTCCCCATCGGGAGTAGCAATCTCAATCTGCGCGCTTTTAACTTGCATCTTAATTACCTTCGTAAATTTTTTTCAACTTACAAATACTTTAAAAAAGATGCTATTTTAAACTCTAGAAAAAAATTGCGGTATTTTAGTACGTTATTGCGATTTGTCGATAAATTGTTTTGGCGTAACGCCCACAAGTCGCTTAAAGTATCTACTAAAGTGGCTTTGGTCGCAAAAACCGACAAGAGTAGCGATCGCCGCGATGCTGAATCGATTTTGTTTGAGTAAATACTTGGCTTTTTCAATTCGAGAGAGCAATATATATTGGTGAGGGGTTTTACCGGTACTCTCTTTAAACAATCTGATAAAGTAATAAGGACTCATCTGCACCAGACTAGCAAGTTCAACGATTTTTAAATCGCGATCGAGATGTGCTCGGATATAGTCTATGACTTGTCGAATTTTCGATTGAGATAATCCATTTTGATAGCTAGAAAGTTTGGCTTTTTTAGTAGTATATTTACGCAATAAGTGAATTGCTAAGGTCGTTTTGAGGCTATCGATTAATAAATTACTACCAATTTGGCTCAACTCTAATTCGTCTTTTAAAGTAGACAAGATTCCTCCTATCAGCGTATCTCGATCGTCCATAAATCGAGGTACTAGTTCGATGCGGTCGCAGTCTACTAAATCTCGACCCACTTGTTGCAAAAGTTCGGGTTCAAATGCCAAAATGCCGAATTCTGCTGAAGTATTCCAATTACAGCGATGGACGATCCCAGCAGGAATAATGGCAATATCTCCTTGATTTCGCCTTTCTGATTTAACCTTCCCATCTAACCATCTTTCCCCTGGTGCTGGTGAATTAGAAACATCCCAAGCAATTACATGCATTGTATGGTGATGTCTGGAGCATTCAAATGCTGGCTGTCGGTGCATTTCCAAATGAATGCCATCCCATCTTGAACTTGAAAGTATGGGAGGTTGAGGTAAAAATTCATTTGATGCTGATTTTATTCTATAGTCAAGAATTTTGACTGTTTGTCTTGGCATAAATGCTTCTTGAGAACTAGTAGATAAAATTAATACCCGATATTTACCTTGTAGTTCCGGTAAATTCAGGTATTTCAACTCAAATTAAATTATTTTGCCCCTATTCTAGAACAATCCGAGAGTTAGAGATTCGTCGATGGGGAAAGTAGCACCAATTCCCAACCAAAGAGCAGTCACGAGTCCGACTAAAAAGACTGTCATCGCTAAAGGACGACGGAAAGGATTGCGGTATTTACTCATTCCTTCAATGAAAGGAATAGTCATCAATCCCAAAGGAATTCCTGCCATCATTGCGATTCCAATTAACTTATTAGGAACGACGCGCAGGATTTGGAAAACGGGATAAAAATACCATTCTGGAAGAATTTCCAGAGGAGTAGCAAAAGGATTAGCCGGTTCGCCAATAATAGCCGGATCGAGTACCGCTAAACCTACTACTAAGCCGAAAGTACCGAGAATGACGATCGGAAAGACATAAAGCAGGTCGTTAGGCCAAGCAGGTTCGCCATAATAGTTATGGCCCATACCCTTAGCTAGTTTGGCCCGTAATTTCGGATCGCTGAGATCCGGTTTTTTTAAGATAGACATTGATGCGATTTCTCCTAAATAAAGTGAGAATTCAAAAAGAGATCGAACTTTGTTGCTATTCGATCTCCGTGACGAGCGATCGGTTTACAAGGGGCCGGAAATACCTTGTTTGCGAATCATGATGAAATGCAGCAACATAAACACTGCAATTAACCAGGGTAAAACAAAGGTATGCAGACTGTAGAAACGGGTTAAAGTTGCTTGTCCGACACTTGCACCACCGCGCATTAGTTCGACGATTTGATCGCCGACAACAGGGATAGCCGCAGGAACGCCAGAAACGATATTGACAGCCCAGTAGCCTACTTGATCCCAAGGTAAAGAGTAGCCAGTTACCCCGAAGGAAACTGTGATTACCGCCATAACTACCCCAGTGATCCAAGTTAATTCGCGGGGCTTTTTAAAACCGCCAGTGAGGTAAACTCTGAAAACGTGTAAAATCATCATCAACACCATCATGCTGGCAGACCAGCGATGAATCGAACGGATCAGCCAACCAAAACTGACCTCATTCATGATATATTCTACAGAAGAGAATGCTTCGGTTACAGTGGGCTTGTAGTAAAAAGTCATACAAAAACCACTAGCAAACTGGATCAGGAAACATACTAGGGTTATTCCACCCAAACAGTAGAAAATGTTGACGTGAGGAGGTACGTATTTAGTGGTAACGTCGTCAGCGATCGCTTGAACCTCTAAGCGTTCCTCGAACCACTGATATACTTTTGATTCGGTTACTTGTTTGGAAAACATGAAGCCTTGTTAGTTATTTAAGATTGTTTGTGTGTTGGTGCGTCCTACCGGGCGCGTTTTCACTTAATCCTCTACTTTGCTGGATTTGTTTCAGGATTATAGTGTGATGTAGTTTGAGCTTATTATTCTCGAATCTTAGATCGGCTCGATACCTATCTAGACGAGGTTTACTAACTTTAATTTAAATATCCTCTCTCCATGAATTTAGCACAACAAATATTGAGCCTTGCTTGCGGAAAAAATTGAAAATATTGTTGTTTTTTACACTATCGATCTTAAGGTAACCTCACCGAATCTAGCCCTTTTATAAACAATTTTTCTAACATTTGCTCTGTTAAAGTTGCTAAAATCCCTATCTAAAGTCAAAAATTAAGTAATACTTAAAAGTAAGTAAAATTAGTTTGTCTGATGCGAAAAAAAGTTATTGGGGTGGCTGCCTTTCTCGGATTATTCTTTATAATATCTTTGGTTTGGTGGGTGCCTACGGCCTCTGCTTTTACAGAGGAACAAAAATTAATACTACAATCGTGGCGAATTGTCAATCAATCTTATGTAGATGAAACCTTTAACGGTCAAAATTGGTGGTTCTTGCGTCAAAAATTTCTGAAAAAAGACTTGCGCGATCGCGATCGGGCCTATTCTGCGATCGAAGAAATGCTGGCAACTCTCGACGACCCTTATACGAGACTGCTCAGACCGCAAGAATATAAAAGTTTGCAGATCAACACTTCTGGAGAGCTATCGGGCATAGGCTTGCAAATTAATAATAATCCAGAAACGGGACAATTAGAAGTAGTTTCTCCTCTAGCAGGATCTCCGGCAGAAATGGCAGGTATTGCCCCAAAAGATTTAATTTTAGAAATAGACGGGGTCAAAACTACTAATTTAAGTCTCGATGAAGCAGCAGCAAGAATGCGGGGTAAAATTGGTACGAGCGTATCCCTGAAAATACTCCCTCAAGGGGAAAAGCCGAATCAAAGCAGAATTGTCGATTTAGTGCGCGATCGCATTTCTTTAAATCCAGTTGTTGCCAATCTCGACGAGCGATCTGGAGAAAAAATCGGTTATTTACGTCTCAATCAATTCAGTGCCAATGCAGCCAAAGAAATTGCCCATTCTGTGGTTAGATTGGAACAAGAAGGTGCAGATGCCTATATTCTCGATTTAAGAAACAATCCAGGAGGTTTGTTACAAGCGGGAATCTCGATCGCGCGGATGTGGTTAGACGAAGGTACGATTGTCTACACGGTAAATAGACAAGGAGTTTTTGACAGTTTTGAATCTTACGGGCCGCCCCTTACCGAAGATCCTTTGATACTCCTAGTCAATCAAGGAACTGCTAGTGCTAGCGAAATTTTAGCCGGTGCTTTGCAAGATAACGATCGCGCTAAGTTAGTTGGGGAGAAAACTTTTGGTAAAGGTTTAATTCAATCTTTATTCGAGTTACCCGATGGTGCTGGATTGGCTGTTACAGTAGCTAAATACGAAACTCCCAGCCATAAAGATATCAATAAATTAGGCATTCTTCCCG
Source organism: Prochloraceae cyanobacterium (assembly GCA_030065265.1). Classification (GTDB taxonomy): domain Bacteria; phylum Cyanobacteriota; class Cyanobacteriia; order Cyanobacteriales; family JASJDA01; genus JASJDA01. Next base: position 6,330 of record JASJCW010000065.1, on the reverse strand, counting down.
ATGATATTGTTGCTCAAGATCCGATCGGCTTCCAACAAATAGGATCTCAAGCAGACAAGCAATATCAAGAAGCGGTTAGGTTATTAACGACTCATTCTGTTTTAGCTGATGCTAGTTAAGTTTTAAATTATAGAAGTTCTCTAGGGAGCAATCTGGCCCGGGCCGGGTTGCTTTTTTTTAGTTTATACCGTTTCTATTTAAGATTGCTACAGTTGGTTCAGGGTTCAGGGGTCAGGGGTCAGGGGTCAGATAAGGCTTTAGCCAATCCTAGCTTTTAGTGTTATCTGTAGCCTGATTTTTCAGAAATGGTATTAATATTTTCGGAGAGCTAATAAATCTATTTATAGCAGTCGAAGCAAAGGTTATGACAATTTTATTTTTTACCTACTAACTACTAACTATTAACTACTAACTATTAACTAGTAACTAGTAACTACTAACTACTACCTACTAACTACTAACTATTCTCTGATTTTACAATTGGTGTCCCAATCTATAGTTCAGTTGCTATAAAATAACCATCTTTTTTAAAAACTTCAACCGATTCGATCTTTAGCGACACTCATTGACTATTTTGTTGGCTTCTTTCCAAACCTTATCGTAAGCAACGGGAGAATTAATAATACTGACATTGAGAGTATTTTGCGTAAAATCATATGCATAAGTTAATTCCACTGTCAATGGAATAATTATATGTTTTGTGATATTGATTTTGCCCTTTTCTTCTCCTTTAACTTCAACTTGATGTCCGTTTATTTGTTTTCCGTCATACTTTTGAAGACATTTAGCATGATTTCGAGAAACTTCATAATAAGATCTGTTTAAATTTTTAGCCGCAACAGGTAAAACTACAGTTGGCAGAGATAAGGTCGCGATCGCGGTTATTTTGGCAATAGAACAAGATTTTCTCTTTTTACTATAATTCATGATTTTTTTTTAAATAACTAGATTCAATTATTACAACGATCGCAAAAATAGAATATTAAGGTTTCTTTGAGTATTTTTCAAAAAAAATATAAAATTAAAATAATATTAAAAACATCTAGTCGTCCTAATTATCAAGAGCATTTTCTAGGATTAATACTAGCCTTTGTAATTGCCAACAAGTTTATCATTTGCAACAAACTTTGAAGTCATAGGTAAAGCCGCTTAATTCCCTCGTATTGGATCGATTCTGTAAAGTTACTACATTCGGTGAGGAAAGGCAATAGGGAATAGGGAATAGGGAATAGGGAATAGGGAAGAGGCAAGAGGAAACAGGGACAGAATAGCCCATTAACGAGGTTTTCGCAACGTCTGCTAGAGAGTTAAAAGATTTGGAAATCAGGCAAATTTTAATTTTTAAGGTAGTTTTTAAAAACTAAAAACGATTAGTATAATGTAGTTCTGAGAAAATCAATTCAAAGGAAGTTCCTCGATCGCGTTTCATTTCAATTTCTCCTTCTAGCTGTTCGATTAAAGTGCAAACTAATTGCATTCCTAACGATTCAGTTTCTCGAAAGTCTAAATCTTCGGGAAAACCAATCCCATCATCTTCGATCTTAAGAACGATCTTCCGATCTGAATCTTGCCTTAAAGTTATCCAAATATTACCTTTTCTTTGTCCTGGAAAACCATGTTCTAAAGCATTAGATATTAATTCATTGACAAGCAAGCCACAAGGATGAGCTGTTTCGATATTAAGATCTATTTTTTCAATCTGGAGGTGATAGCGAATCAATTCTTGACTGATATTATAAGATTCAAATAAATTACAAACCAAAGATTTTAGGTATTCGCTAAAGTCTAGTTTAGCTAAATCTTTAGATTGATATAATTGTTCGTGAATTAAAGCCATCGAATAAATGCGATTTTGGCTATCTGCAAACATACTGATAACATCAGGATCTTGAATATAGTCAGTTTGAAATTCTAAAAGACTGGAAACTACTAGTAAATTATTTTTGACTCGATGGTGAATTTCTTTAAGCAACATCTCTTTTTCTTTGAGAGATTTTTTAATCGTAAATTCAGCGTCCTTTCGCTGGGAAATCTCTTGTTGCAATTTTGTATTAAACTGAATTAGTTCCAGGGTACGTTGTTCGATTTTACCTTCTAGTTCTTCATTTAACTTCTTCAGAGCGCGATCGGTATCGGTACGCTCTTTAAGAGCATACTGTAATCTTTGCTTGACTTTTTTCAGATTCATTTCTGTTGCTTCTTGTTTTTGGATTTGATGTTTGAGAAGCAAGTTTTTTTTAATTAATATTGCATTTTTCTCTTGTAAATCTTGATGTAAAGATTTTAATTGCAAATGAATTTTAATCCGAGCCAATACTTCTTCTTGTTGAATAGGTTTAACAACATAATCTAGCGCGCCAACTTCAAAGCCTTTAATCCGATCTTCGGGACTAGATAAAGCAGTCATAAAAATTACGGGAATATTTTTTGTTTTCGGGTCTGACTTCAAAAGAAGACAGGTTTCAAAGCCATCAATTCCCGGCATCATCACATCGAGTAAAATTAAATCTGGCTCGGCATATTTAGCCCGATTAAAAGCACTTTCACCATCTTGGGACACTAAAATTGTCAAGCCGTAATCTTCTAAGTAATCGACTACTAATTCCAAATTATTCGGATTATCATCGACAAGCAAAATAGTATATCGATCGAATTCAAAATCTAGATTATTTTGACTAGTATTTATTTGACTTAAGCTCATTTTTTCTAGGTATAAAAAATATTAGATTATAAATATTTCAGAAGCGATCGCCCAGAGGTTAGCCAGGCTAGAGCGAATATAAAAATTATTTAACTGGGTTTAGATATTGTTCTACGAGATTAACAATTTCTTTTTCTCGGAACCTTTTTGCTAAATTTTCGATTCGTTCGGCAAAAGCTGTATAATTAACATCAAGCTCTTTAAGATAAGCACTTCTCTGTCGAATTTTTTTCATATTGCCAAGTAAAGCTAATTCGTGTAGTATTTTCATTTCTTCAATTGGTGGTGTTTTTAAGATATTCTCATCAAAATTAAGGAAATCAGGATGAATCGTTGTTGTCTGCGATCGAACATTTTCTTGATAAATTAGCTCTAATTTCAATAAATCTGCTAACAATCCCAGTAATGTCTTCTCCTTAACTGGTTTGCTAATAAAGCCATTAAAATCAGCTCCTCGATTCTTTTGTTCGTCAGGATGGATCGGACTAGCTGAGACAGCTATAATTGGAGTCTCTTTAAGAGAATCAATTTGGCGGATTTCTCTAGCAGTTTCAAAACCATTTTTTACCGGCATAATTAGATCGCTCAAGATTAAATCGGGATTTATTTTTGCAGCCATTTCTAAGCCTTGTTGACCGTTTTCTGCAGTAAATACTTTAAATCCGATCGGTTCGAGCAAATTGCACAAAACTGAGAGATTATTAGGTTTATCGTCGATCGCTAGCAGACTGAGTCGCTTGCCTTTATATCCGACAATTTGTTTGTTAGAATCGGGTCTATCTTGTCTTAGATTGCCCAAGATCGGTACTTTGATTTCAAACCAGAAAGTCGATCCTTTGCCTAATTCACTTTTGACTTGTAACTTTCCCCCCATCATTTCTATTAATTGACGACTAATAGTCAGGCCCAAACCAGTACCGGATTGATGTTTGTTATCGATATTAGCTTGTTCAAAAGGCTCGAAAATTTTGTTTAGTTTGTCATTAGCAATACCAATTCCGGTATCGATAACTTCAAAGCAAAGCGTTTTTGAAGCTAATTGAGAATCTAAACGATCCATAGATTTTAGAGTGCTTATTCGTAAAATTACCTCCCCGCGATCTGTAAACTTGATTGCGTTACCTAATAGATTGATCAGTACCTGACGCAAGCGTTTTTCGTCCGCTACAATTGCTTGGGGCAAATTATTTGAAGTTGCTGACTTAAAAATGATATTTTTATCCAAAGCTCGTAAATTAAACATCCCAACTATTCCCTCCAAAAAACTAGCAAAATCGATTTCGGAGGGATATAAATCTAACTTGCGTGCTTCGATTTTAGATAAATCTAGGATATCGTTAATTAACGTTAGTAAATGATTGCCACTGTCGTTAATAATTTTTAAGCCTTTTTGTTGTTGCGGATTTAATTTGCGATCGCGCTTTAAAATTTGCGCGTAGCCTAAAATACCGTTGAGAGGAGTTCGCAATTCGTGGCTCATATTAGCGAGAAATTCGCTTTTAGCTTGGTTGGCAGCATCGGCAGTTTCTTTGGCAATTTTTAATTCTCGAGCCTGCTGTTTTTGCCGCATTACTTCTGCTTCGCGATCGGCTAAGAGAGTCTTGACTTTAACAATTAATTGATTTAAAGCTCCGGCTAACAAGCCAATTTCACCTTTACCGTTAATATTTGCTTGAATCTCAAAATTAGATTGATTAGTAACTTGTTCGGCGATCCGGGTAACTTCTTCAATTGGAGTAGCGATCGCTTTACTGGTAAATTTTGCTAGCAAAACGGCGATCGCAATTGAGACTAGCATGCCAATAATAGTGATTTGTTGTTTGAGTAAATCTGCTTCAATTAATTTTTTGCTGGCTTCGTCGTATTCGATTCCTGCTGAACTTCGCAGCGAAATCAATCGTTCAGAAAGGCGTTCAAATTTAATTTCAATTGCAATGGCGCGATCGCTTTGAATCGTGTTTAATATTAATTCTTTGTTTGATAAAGTTCTCGAAGCATTTGAGTTGATAGTATCGATTTTTTTCCAGAGATCTTCTACTAATAGAGAGTAGTTAGTTAATGTAATATCGTATTCTGTAACTAAATTTTGATAATCTTTAGTATCTTTATCTAGAGTTGATTGCCGATCGTTTTTTTCGATAATTATTTTTAAATTTTTCAAAATATTGTTTGTCTCTTTTAAATTAACATCGAATTTATCTTTTTCATATTGAAGCCAAATTGAATTATCTGCAACAGCTATCAATTGTTGTGGATACAAACGTAATATTAAAATATGATTTTGTAAGTGCTGAATTCGATCCCGCCTATCATCAGCTAAAATTAGTTTTTGTTGGGCTTTGTTTTGGTAATTTTCTCCAATCAATAAACCTAATGCCGTACCCATTGAAGCAATACCGATAGTTAAAGCGTATCCGTATCCTATCTTGCGAGCAATATTCAGGTTAGATAATTTTTGGAGAATTCTCATTATTAATCTTGCTATTTCAAGGGTAAAACATATTATTTATTCAATCTCTATGTCTTGTCCGAGCGATCGATAAACTTGTCGAATCATATCGTAATCAGAATCTTTAGATGCAACTAAATTAGCTCCTTTAAACTTGGATTGTGTAGCGACAATACTTGCTATTAATTTGTCTCGATTGGCTAACATTTGCAATCGCATGGTTTCGACCGATTGAGTTGAAAATTTGCTGTTAACAACAAATATGTCGCTAGGAAGTTGGGGGCCTTTGGCGATCGCAGGAAAGTCTTGTTGGGATAAGCCTCGAACTTTGAGATATTCTTTGTACTTACGAAAAACTAAACCACAAGCATCAATTTCACCTTTGATTAAAGCATTTAAGACTCGTTCGCCATTAGTTTCATCTTCTAAAATTACGACCTTAAGATCTGATTTAATATTTAAACCAGCTTCAATGAGTAATTCCATAGAACCTAAATGGCTGGCAGTAGAAGCTAAGTTAACTACGGCGATCGTTTTACCTTTTAACTGAGCTAAAGATTTAATCCCGCTATCGGCACGCACTGCAATCACAGAGCGATATCCAGGGCGAGTTAGAGCGACGATGGGAACTGCATTAGTCCGAGCGCGAATAATGACGTATTCTGAAGGGCCGGCCAATACTAAATCTACTCGATCGAGCTTTAGGTCTGAGGCTGCATTAATATGATTTTTGACTGGAAAAAATTCAATTGGTTGCTTCAAAGTCTCTTCAAGTGTCTTGCGAAAGACTTCGTATTTTTGTTGCAATTGTTCTAAATTTTTAACGTCGGTAACGGTAAATCTAAGTTTTTTATTCGGATCGGTAAGGATTTCCGAAGGATTAGACTTTTTTCTTGTGGCAGTACAACCGGCTAAAAATAATAAAGAATAAGTCAGCAAATTTCTTCTTTTCATTAAACATTTGACTCCAACTTTGAAATCCTACTGGCGGAATAATTCCACCAAAAGAGGCAGGATCTTTATTCGATAGAACCTTGTCCGATCGCTCGATAAACTTGTCTGAGGGTGTCGTAATCAGAATCTTTAGCGGCAACTAAACTACCCCCTTTAAACTTCGATTCCGCAGCGACAATACTTGCTAGTAATTTATCTCGAGCGGCTAACATCCGCAATTTCATGG
>JASJCW010000064.1 GCA_030065265.1 Prochloraceae cyanobacterium | reverse complement strand
TTGCCTATTGCCTATTGCCTATTGCCTATTGCCTATTGCCTATTGCCTATTGCCTATTGCCTATTGCCTATTGCCTATTGTCGTCGAAGTGTAGCAACTTTAAACAGAATTGGTATTAGTCGATTTTAAAAGCTTCATGAAATAATCAATGCGATCGCATCAAACAAAAAATCCCCTACTCTAAAAAGTAAGGGACAAAAAATAGAAACGAGTTATCTTAAATTAACCTTTTTTAACGTTTGCTGGAATTTTCACCTGACGTGCCATATCCTTAAACATATTCAAGCTCGGGCCGGGTTTGCGGCGAGATTTACTTGGAGTTGGCATCAAATATTGCCCAGCAAAACTATTATCTACAGTTGCTTCAACTGCTTCTTCTTGCTGTTTTTTAGTATTGTCCATCGCTTTAACCCAAGCTGGACGGCCATCACTAGTCACACCAGTATAAGTAACTAGTTTATTAGTTTTCTTCTTAGATTTAATTGAAGTTTTCTTAGTTGTTGTCTTTCGAGCTGTACCGGGAAGTTGTTTTTGTTCTGCTTGTTGAACTGTACCGGGAAGTTGTTTTTGCTCTGCTTGTTTAGCTCCGTTTAATTTTGGAACTTCTTTTTGAGCTTTATTGTTAGCAGATCTGTTCAATCCAGCAATTTCTTGTTTTGCGCCCTCTTTCATATCGCGATCGAGTTGCTTTGCTATTCTCGCAAACAAGCCTTCTTTCTGTTCTGCCATTTATGGTAACTCCTAGAAAATAATAAACTAAACTTCTTTTTTGCTTTTACGATATCCAGCTAAATCATTAGCATCTTAAAAAAAATATCTTGCCAAAAATATTTTCTGACAAAAATTAGAGCCGATCGATTATTTAACTTAATCTAAGTTGAAACTTCGATTAAAAATCAAATAAATCTGGATTTTCTGTAAACGGCGATCGAGTCACTCTTAATTGATTTAAAGTGAAAAACGTGTTATGTCTTTACCAATAAAGCCAGAAAAGGTAAACATTTGCAACGATATTTTACAAATATTAATATTCAATCGATTTAAATCTAATTTTCAAGTCGATTTGAGCGATCGCCCTTAGCATTTCTTGATTTAGTTACTATTTTTCCTATCTAAAATTGAGACCAAATCTCAAGCAGTCTTTGTTAATGATAATTTAACGGTAATTGAATTGCGATTAATCTATGAAAGTAATTTTTTCCCTTGAGGTTTGATCTTTAATAATTCCTGAAGAGATGCTAAAAGTTTGACTTGAACGTGTAGTATTTCGCGATCTGGATTTAGAATAAATTGCCAAGCAACATTAACTTTAAATGAAGTGGTTGTTACTTTGCCCGCAATCTCAAATCTTATATTATTATCTGCGAGGGTCTCTTTAGTGCCCGATCGCGGCTCGAGTACCATCCCATCAGCTTCTTTTTCTAGATAGGTTGCGATCGCTTTTTCACCAACAATAGGAGACTCAAAAGGAGGGTGAAGCGCGCCAGAGAGAGCAAATAAATTAGCAGTTAATATAAATTTACCGGCATTTAAACTTTGAAAATAATTTAATATTACCGGTTCTTTAATACCTTCAATTGATAAATTATCTATTTCGATCGCATTCATTTTAATTGCTCTTTAATATCGATCTACAGAAAAATAAGGATCGATTCAATCCTTATTCTTCATGATTAATTGATTTGTGAAACTAATTATCTAATATTACTAAGCTGCAAAGGGATCTCTTCCCATGTCAGCGGCAACTTTACGCAATACTGTGATTTGTTGAGAAAAATCTAAATTTTGAATTCTTGCAAGTAAATTTACTGCTTCGGTACTCATTTTATAAGAAGCAGGTACGGGAACTACTTTACCTTGTTCCATTAGTTCAGCTAGCTTATACCAGAAAGCAAGTTTAGTGTTGTTGGTTAAAACTCCATAAGCACGACTGATAGGAGTGTCAAGTTTTTTGGCTAAATCGCGCATCACTTCCAATTGTTGTTCGTGAGACATTGCTTGAATTTGTTCGAGCAAACCTTGCGCGAATTGCAGTCTAGCAGCACCTGGAGCAGCAGGAGTGATAGAGCGTCCGATTTCAGTGTAAGCAAACCAAAGTAGCCCGAGTTGGTCATCAACATTCAAACGTTGGAATAAAGAAATAGTGGCGGGTACAGCTTCAGCTAACTCTGGGTTAGAGAAATACTTGAGAGCGGAATCTGTTGTGTATGTCATGGCTGTCAAGAAGGTTCGCGATAATTGTTACGTTTTGTTAAATTTGGAGTTAGAAATTTCTTTCTTGTTTCTCCTTAATACTTATTATTGCAACATTTTTATTGTTTTGTAAATAAATTTTACATATCATTGACAAAAATATTTCTAATGGAGTAAATATTGTGTTTTTCAGTCTAAATCCGTTTAAATGTGCTAAGAAAAGCAAATAAATAAATCCGTCCGCAACATTTGCTACAGACGGATCGAACAATATCGTTAAAAATTAATCAAATTGACTATAATTCTCTAGCCGCTAGAAGTTTAAGTTCTTTATTCAAACTGACGCACTCGATCGCACAATCCTAGTTAATAACAATACAGGGTGTCGCGAGTATCGCGTCCGGTAGTAGGGTTAGTACCTTCAGCTATTTCGCAAAGCTTATCCAAAACATCTTTCCTTAAGATTACATCGGTGAAATCTGCACCCTCAATTGTCGTAGCGTCGAATTTAGCGTTAGTTAAATAAGCACCTTCTAATATGGCATTATTAAGGTTGACATGAGTCAAGCGAGATGATTCGAGATCTGAATAACTCAAATCTGCTCCTTCTAAATTAGCTCCATCGAGGTTTGCACTAAATAGTCTCACTCCTCGTAAATTAGCGTTGCTAAAATTACAACCCCTCAAATTGGAGTGGTCGAAACTAGATTTTGTTAAGTCTTGACCTGAAAAATCTTCATCTATCAAAAAACGATTGTTGTAATCTACCGCTAGAGCTGGAGATACGAATATAGCTATAGCTAAAATTACAGCTAGTATCATCGCAAATAAACTCAACACTAGGGTGGGAATAGACGAAGAGAAGCGATAATTGTTACTATTCATAACCTTTTGTGAGAAAAATAATTAAAATCTTTTAAAACAAGGTAATTATTTGTAATCGTAACAGGAATTAACTCAAATCCAAAGAATCGACAAATTAATGATTAAAATTGGTCAATTAGGAGAAGACTTAATCGCTTCTTGGCTTAAAACTAGAGGCTGGGTAATTAGATATACTCGTTGGTACTGTCGTTGGGGCGAAATAGATTTAATCGCTCAATGCTCGGAATCTTTAAGGTTTATAGAAGTTAAAACTCGCAGAAGTCCCAATTGGGATGCAGGTGGCCTTTTAGCTATTAATCCGCAAAAACAAGCTAAATTATCCCAAACAGCCGCTTTTTTCCTCTCGAAACATCCAGAGTTAGCCGATTTTCCTTGCCAATTTGATGTTGCTTTAGTTAGCTATCAACCAACTAAAAAAACTTCTAAGTTTAAACAATCTTTGGAACTGGGAAAACCTATTTACTGGCAAGGATATCAATTAACTATACAAAAGTATATTGAAGCGGCTTTTGATGTTTCTTAATCTAAGTTTTTAGAGAATTCAACATCTTCAGCAGATTCTTCAATAATCTCAGAGTCAGATTCTGTTTCTGGTTCTAGTTCTGTTTCTTCAATAATCTCAGAGTCAGATTCTGTTTCTGGTTCTAGTTCTGTTTCTTCAATAATCTCCGAGTCAGATTCTGTTTCTGGTTCTAGTTCTATTTCTTCAATAATCTCCGAGTTAGATTCTGCTTCTGATTCTAGTTCTGTTTCTTCAATAATCTCCGAGTCAGATTCTGCTTCTGATTCTAGTTCTGTTTCTTCAATAATCTCCGAGTCGGATTCCAATTCAGAATTGTTCGATTCTTGAGTAAGAATTTCTCGAGCAGAACTTTCAGATTTTTTCTCTACTAAATCCGGTACGGCTATTTTGTAGTCTGGGTCTATTATTTTAGTTGCTACTTCTGCAGAAATTTTCCCTTCTAGTATTTTTGATAAACTATCTTCAGGATTTGGTTGATAAGTGAATTCTTCAATTACACTGCTGAAATCACCATCTAAAGGATTACCAAGGCGATCGACTAATTCCAATTTGATTGAATTTTTACCGCGATCGAATCCTGTTAGATAAACTGGTTCGATTCGATCTAACATAAAACTATCTTCCCCAATTGTTACTTCAACTTGGTAATCTTCAATCTTTATTGTCTCGTCTTGTTTTAGATTGACATTACTCAAATAAAAATCAAGTAAAATCGGTTCGGCTGCGACATTATCGTAAGGGCTATTGTAAGTCAAAATTGGTAAGGATGATAAATCGCGATTTTGAGGTTCTGGTTCTTCCGATTCTTCTTCAACTATATTAAAGCTTGCGATCGCATAAGCTTTTTTATTTTTAAAACTTTCATTCCAAGGTGTTAACGCTAATACTCTAATTGTATGAAATCCAGCTGTTAGATTAGAGAATGTTATCTCTTTTTTCAAGTCATAAATTTCTTGTCTTTCGCGATCGTCGAGAATTAAGCTCAGATGAGGCCCTAATTTAAGATCTGAATCTAAATATACAGGTAAGTCTTTGACTTGAAGCTTGACATTAACTTTGTCTTGGTCAATGTTTTCTCCTTGTTTTGGACTAATAATATCTATTTCAGGCTGATATTTGAGAGATCGAGCGAGCTGTTCGATTGTTTCTGGTACTGTAACTTCTTGAATTTTTACCGTTGACACATCTTGGATTATTTTTTCTGTATCGAATATTTGAGCTGATTTAGATCGATCGCTACAACTTGCTAAGGCAACGTTTAAAATTATTAATAACAAACATAAAAATATCGTACTTATTCTTATACTTTGACGATTAGTTATTCCCACTCTGAACCTCCTAAAATAATCGATCGGATCTATTTAGTTGTCGATCTAATACTTTACTTTCCATAAAGCAATATAGCCGAATATCGAGAAACTATTGATTGATCGTTCTTGATGTAAATTAATTTGTATTAAATTTAATATTTATTTTTGTAAAGATATGTGATTATAGCTTGACTTTTGAGCTAATAAGTTTTGAATGCGATCTAGATTTCATCAAGATTTGAGGCAATGTTAAATATTGTTAAAAGTGAAGGGCAGGAAACATCGCTAACCATTATTATCAACGTTGAAAGCTATTGCTTAATTACATAGCAAAAACGGGCAGATCGAGCTAAATTAAGAAAAAGCATTGAAGTTTACTTTGTGCTTTTCTAAATATTACAAAGCCTATTACCCTAAAAAAAAGTTCTAATTTTTATTGTCGAGAGAGGAGAACCCTCATGACAAGTAGTCCTCCAAAGCCAGAGGCAAAAGTAAGGGTAGCAGTTGATAAGAATCCAGTGCCAACTTCCTTTGAAAAATGGGGAAAGCCTGGTCATTTCGACAGAACCTTAGCTAAAGGGCCAAAAACCACAACGTGGATTTGGAACCTTCATGCCGACGCACACGATTTTGATATTCAAACAAGCGATTTAGAAGATATTTCTCGTAAAATCTTCAGCGCGCACTTCGGTCACTTAGCAGTTGTATTGGTTTGGTTGAGCGGGATGTATTTCCACGGTGCTCGCTTCTCCAACTACGAAGCTTGGCTGCTCGATCCCATCAACATTAAGCCTAGTGCTCAAGTAGTATGGCCGATCGTAGGTCAAGATATATTAAACGCCGATGTAGGCGGTGGATTTCACGGAATCCAGATTACTTCAGGGTTTTTCCAACTCTGGAGAGCTTCAGGTATTGTTAACTCCTTCGAGCTGTACTGTACGGCGATCGGCGGATTAGTGTTAGCAGCCTTATTAATCTTTGCTGGTTGGTTCCACTACCACGTAAGGGCTCCAAAACTGGAATGGTTCCAGAACGTCGAGTCAATGCTAAACCACCATCTAGCTGGATTATTAGGTTTAGGCTCTTTAGGTTGGGCTGGACACCAAATTCACGTATCTTTACCAATCAATAAGATGCTGGATGCGGGAGTCGCCCCAGAAGACATACCCTTGCCTCACGAGTTGCTCTTTAACCAGAGCGCGATGGCAGAGTTATACCCAAGTTTCGCACAAGGATTAACGCCATTCTTCACCCTAAACTGGGGCGCGTATTCAGACTTCTTAACCTTCAAAGGTGGTTTGAATCCGGTAACAGGAGGATTGTGGTTGTCCGATACGGCTCACCATCACCTAGCGATCGCGGTATTATTCATCATCGCCGGTCATATGTACCGGACTAACTGGGGGATCGGTCACAGCTTAAAAGAAATCCTAGAAGGTCATAAAGGCGATCCTCTCCTATTTGGAGGAGAAGGTCACAAAGGATTGTATGAAACCTTAACCACTTCTTGGCACGCTCAGTTAGCTATCAACTTGGCACTGTTAGGTTCTTTAACAATCATTGTGGCTCACCATATGTACGCAATGCCGCCGTATCCATACTTAGCAACCGACTATGGAACTCAAATATCCCTATTCACTCATCATATGTGGATAGGTGGTTTCATCATTGTTGGTGCTGGTGCTCATGGCGCGATCTTTATGGTGCGCGATTACGATCCGAAAGTTAACTTAAATAATGCTCTCGATCGCATGCTTCGCTCTCGCGATGCGATTATATCCCACTTAAACTGGGTATGTATTTTCTTAGGCTTCCATAGCTTTGGTTTATACATCCACAACGACACTATGCGTGCTTTAGGTCGTCCCCAGGATATGTTCTCGGATACGGCGATTCAGTTACAACCAATCTTCGCCCAATGGGTACAAAACCTTCACACTATGGCTCCTGGCGGCACGGCTCTTAATGCTGTAGAACCCGCTAGCTATGCTTTTGGTGGTGAAGTAGTTGCGGTCGGCGGAAAAGTAGCTATGATGCCCATTTCTTTGGGTACGGCTGACTTTATGGTGCATCACATCCATGCCTTCACAATCCACGTTACCGTGTTGATTCTCCTCAAAGGCGTACTGTATGCTCGTAACTCTCGCTTGATTCCCGATAAAGCAGAACTCGGTTTCCGCTTCCCTTGCGACGGGCCAGGTCGTGGCGGTACTTGCCAAGTATCTGGTTGGGATCACGTATTCTTAGGTTTATTCTGGATGTACAATTCCCTTTCAATTGTGATTTTCCACTTCAGTTGGAAGATGCAATCGGATGTTTGGGGAACGGTACTCCCGGATGGATCGGTATCTCACATTACTTACGGTAACTGGGCCCAAAGTGCGATCACCATTAACGGTTGGTTACGCGATTTCCTTTGGTCACAATCGTCTCAAGTAATTAATTCCTATGGAACACCATTGTCGGCTTACGGCATAATGTTCTTAGCAGGTCACTTTATCTTTGCTTTTAGTTTGATGTTCTTGTTTAGCGGTCGCGGCTACTGGCAAGAATTAATTGAGTCCATTGTTTGGGCACATAACAAGCTAAAAGTTGCTCCCGCAATTCAACCTCGTGCTTTGAGTATTACTCAAGGTCGTGCTGTAGGAGTAGCGCACTACCTTTTAGGAGGTATTGTGACAACCTGGGCTTTCTTCTTAGCAAGGATTCTCTCGGTAGGATAACTTGTTGAAGAAGAACAGTTAAACTATTTATAAAGCCTTATCTTCCTGGAATCCTAATTCCAGGAGGTAAGCCAGAAAAATATCGAGCAGTATTGAAAACATAAGTCTCACCTTCAGGAAGGAGAATTCCTAAAAGACCTATGGCAACTAAATTTCCAAAATTTAGCCAGGATCTCGCACAAGACCCGACCACACGTCGGATTTGGTATGGGATAGCCACAGCCCACGATTTCGAGACTCACGATGGCATGACAGAAGAAAATCTTTATCAAAAGATTTTTGCTTCTCACTTCGGCCATATCGCGATTATCTTTTTGTGGACATCGGGCACCATATTCCACGTAGCCTGGCAAGGTAACTTCGAGCAGTGGATTAAAGATCCCCTCAACGTAACTCCAATCGCCCATGCAATTTGGGATCCTCACTTCGGTGAAGGAGCAATTGACGCATTCACTCAAGCTGGAGCTTCTAGCCCAGTAGATGTCTGCTATTCTGGTGTGTACCACTGGTTCTACACCATTGGCATGAGAACTAATAACGACCTATACAGTGGTTCTGTATTTTTATTAATTCTTTCTGCCATTTTCTTGTTTGCTGGTTGGCTTCACTTACAGCCAAAGTTTCGTCCCAGCTTGTCCTGGTTTAAAAACGCTGAATCTCGTCTCAATCACCACCTAGCAGCTCTATTTGGTGTGAGTTCTTTAGCTTGGACTGGACACTTAGTACACGTAGCAATTCCCGAATCTCGTGGAATTCACGTGGGTTGGGATAACTTCTTATCTGTTAAACCACATCCAGCAGGCTTGCAACCTTTCTTCACTGGAAACTGGGGCGTGTATGCTGCAAATCCCGATACAGCAAACCACGTGTTCGGTACTTCTGACGGTGCAGGAACTGCAATTCTGACTTTCCTAGGTGGATTCCATCCTCAGACTCAATCCTTGTGGTTGACTGACATGGCTCATCACCATCTAGCGATCGCGGTTCTGTTCATTGTTGCCGGTCACATGTACCGCACTAACTTTGGTATCGGTCACAGCATCAAAGATATGCTCGATGCTAAGAAATTCTTTGGTAGCGATACTAAAGGACAGTTCAACCTACCCCACCAAGGACTGTACGACACAGTTAACAACTCCTTACACTTCCAGTTAGGTTTAGCACTTGCTTCTTTAGGTGTAATCACTTCTCTCGTAGCGCAGCATATGTATGCTTTGCCGCCTTACGTGTTTATGAATCAGGATTACACTACAATGGCAGCACTTTATACTCATCACCAGTATATTGCTGGATTCTTGATGGTAGGTGCTTTCGCCCACGGTGCGATCTTCTTTGTCAGAGACTACGATCCAGAAGCTAATAAAGATAACGTATTAGCTCGGATGCTCGAACACAAAGAAGCAATTATCTCCCACTTGAGCTGGATAACTTTATTCTTAGGTTTCCACACTCTAGGTTTATACGTCCATAACGATGTGGTAGTAGCTTTCGGTACTCCAGAAAAACAAATCCTGATCGAACCTGTATTTGCTCAGTTCATTCAGGCTGCTTCTGGTAAAGCTCTCTACGGTATGGATATCTTGTTATCCAATCCAGATAGTCTTGCTTCTACTGGTAACGCACTGTATCTCGGCGGTTGGTTAGACGCAATCAACAGTGGAGATAATTCTTTATTCTTACCTATCGGTCCTGGTGACTTCTTAGTACACCACGCGATCGCTCTAGGTTTACACACTACTGTCTTAATTCTTGTCAAAGGTGCTTTAGACGCTCGCGGTTCTAAATTAATGCCCGACAAGAAAGACTTCGGTTTTGCTTTCCCTTGTGATGGCCCCGGCCGTGGCGGTACTTGCGATATCTCTGCTTGGGATTCCTTCTACCTAGCTATGTTCTGGATGCTCAACACTTTGGGTTGGTTGACTTTCTACTGGCACTGGAAACACCTCGGTATTTGGACTGGTAACGTTGCTCAGTTCAACGAAAACTCTAATTACCTAATGGGTTGGTTCCGCGATTATCTCTGGGCTAACTCCGCTCAGCTAATTAATGGTTACAATCCTTACGGTGTCAATAACCTCTCTGTTTGGGCTTGGATGTTCCTCTTCGGACACCTAGTTTGGGCAACTGGTTTTATGTTCCTTATCTCTTGGAGAGGATACTGGCAAGAATTAATCGAAACTATCGTTTGGGCGCACGAGCGTACTCCTCTAGCTAACTTAGTTCGCTGGAAAGACAAGCCTGTTGCTCTTTCGATCGTTCAAGCTCGCATTGTCGGTCTAGCTCACTTTACTGTGGGTTACGTTCTGACCTATGCAGCATTCTTGATAGCTTCGGTTGCAGGGCCTTTCGGCTAACTGCTTAATTGAGAAGCCAAAACTTTTAAATAAGTAAACAAAATCCCCTGTCGTTCGACAGGGGATTTTGTTTTTTAAGGAATTAATCTATCTGTATTAGGTGGTTAACTATTTGAAATTATTTTTTATTTTCATTCTTTATTTTCAGCAACTTCGTCCCAAAGTTTATCGGTAAAAGAAGGATTTTCTCTCATTCTTCTAAATAAAGCTGGCATAGTTTGGTAATGTTGTCTGAGAAGTTCTTCGTCTCTTTGCGGGATGCGCCCGGCTAAAAACACTAATTCATCTTCGTTTAAGTCTAACTCCCTTGCTAAAGCTCTGATTACATCCTCTTTAGGAGCATAATCAGCTCGATTATTTTCAATTTTCGATAAATAGGTGAAATCTATGCCGATTAATTTAGCTAAGCTTCGTTGAGAATAGCTTTTTTCTTTACGGGCTTGTTTGATAATTTGGCCAAAATTTTGAGCTGTTTCCATTCGTTCCTTTTTGTTCGTTTATTTATTTTTGGGTGTTTGTGTCGCCCTTTTTTTGATAAAAAAATCAAAAAGAGTGACTAACTTAATTTATAACAAAAATTTTGCTATAAATCCTGTATTCAAGATAAGTAAACTCTTATCTTAGTAATCTTAGGCTAACCTATTAGCTTAACTTAGTTGAGTATCTGGGATATTTTTACTCATGTAAGTAGTTTGAAGTAATTCATTGACTGAGCGAATTCTTAAGTTCAAACCTTTAGAATAGACTTTTAAAACAAAGTCTGAGATATTTTTGATAAATACCTCCTGATATCGTGCTTATCTTCTATCCCTTACATCAGAGTAATTAAGGTCAGATTAACTACCTTAAAAAATTTTACTGAATCTAAAAATTTACGATTCAAACCCGATACTCTTATTTCCTTTTCAAGGTACATCCACCATTACATTGCTGTTTCTCAATTGTTCTGAGAGCGAAAAAAGATTCGTTACAACAACTTTTTTGTTTTTACTAGTCTTCGGTTGAAGATAGTTAAGCTGTTAATTGATATGATGGTATTAAATTTTATCTCTATAATTAGCTTTTAAATTATTAAATAAAATAAAATATTTCATGTAATCGAGGAAATTTGAGCGATCGCTTGACAAAAAAACAATTGCTATCGAGGGACGGATCTCTATTAACCCAAACTAAGCAATTGCTTCGAGACTAAAGCTAATATAATAGCTACGATCGCACCGATAGAGGTGTTAATAATATTGACCACCTCATTAGTCATCCAGTTCAATTTAGACTGCAAAGTTGCACCGATGACACTTTCTAAGTTAGTGGCAATAAAAGCCGCTATTACGCACCAAATTAATCCGATCGCATTAATCAAATTTGCTTGCCAACCCAGAATAGAAATGGCGATCGACGCAAAAATTCCCGCTAGAGTTCCTTCCAAACTAACAGCACCTTCAGTACCGCGAGGCACTGGTTTTAAAGTAGTAATCAAAAAAGTTCTCTTTCCATAAGCTTTTCCTACTTCGCTAGCAGTTGTATCGGAAAGTTTGGTCGCAAAACTAGCTACGTAACCTAGCAAGAGTAATTGCTGTAATGTTATATCAACAAATAAGGTCGATAAAGCACAAATTGCTCCAGTAAGTGCCGATCCCCAAACATTTTCCGGCCCTCTAGCACCACTTCTTTTTTCTGCGATGCCCAAAGTTTCTTTTTCTTTAATTCCGATGCGAGTTACACCCGAACCTACTATGAAATAAAAACCAACTATTAAATAACCTTGCCAGCCAAGAGTACCCCAAACTAACACCCCTAAGATCCAAGCATGAAATATTCCTGCTGGAGTGAGTAATTTTTTAGGAGCAAAAAAAACAATCGCCAGTAAAATCGTATTTAACTCAATTCCAATTAACCAAGGATTGAAAAAATTTATTTGTGAAAACATTATTAAAATTTTGATTTTATTAAAAAAAATACCCCTCGATCTCAACAAGTAAGTATTTTTGTGAAACTATTTTAACTCGATCGCCCTGAGATTTAATTAGAAATATAACCTAACTCAGTTAATTTGTTGAAAACTTTGTTTACGCTTTCGTCTAAGTCTTCTAGATCGGTTCTGCATTCAACTTCTGGTTTTAAAGGTGCTTCATAAGGATCGTCAATTCCAGTAAAACGTTTAATTTCACCTGCTCTAGCTCTTTTGTATAGACCTTTGACATCTCTTCCTTCGCATACTTCTAAAGGTGCATTCACAAAAACTTCAATGAAGTTACCAATTTTTTCTCGCACTTCTTGTCTGATTTCGCGGTAAGGAGAAATAGCCGATACTAAAACAATTACTCCGTTTCTAGTTAATAAATGAGCAACAAAGCCAATTCGGCGAATATTTTCGTCGCGATCTTCTTTACTAAAACCGAGACCTTTAGTTAAATTTTGACGAACTATATCCCCGTCTAAAATTTCTATACCATAATTGAGAGAGCGTAATTTTTCTGCTACTGCTCTACTAATAGTCGTTTTACCAGCCCCGCTCAAACCTGTAAACCAAAGTGTGACTCCGCGTTGATTCATATTACTAACTTATTTCTGGCAATAATGAAAATTTAATATTCATTCTCATTAGCCTATTACAAATAACTAAAATTTTATTTAAAGAATTAATTAAAATCGCACTATCTATTTCAATCACCTTCGTAATACTCGACGCAATCGGGGAAAATATCTGGTTTGAGATTGAGCGATCGCGATCCGGCAATAATGATTTTCTCAGCTTTGCGATCTAAAATTTCATCGACGTATTGTTTTAAAGAAGGCTTTTCGACAACTCCTTCGACAACGAGATCCACCGATTTAGCTTTGCGTTTAACTCGAGCGATCACGTCATCGGCCAGACAGCGATAACCTTCTAACATCGAATTTTGCAGGCTGCGGAAAGAACCAGCACCCAACCAACCCATTTCGCCGAGATCGTGCATAATATTGCCCATAGAATCGCGACAAATAAAAAATACGACGTGCAGGGAAGTTTCACCTTTTTTGGCTTCAGAAATTGCTTTATCCATTGCGAGATCGTATCCGTAGGGATTAGCGATCGCCAGCCACACACTCATTTGTTTTTTTCTCCTAAAGCTGCAAACCTACTAAAGGCCAGTAAAACTTAGCCATTGCTAAAAATAGCAAAAATCCACATACTTTGAGTACCAAGCCGCGACGAAAAGCTTGAAAAGGAGGTACGTATCCGCTACTAGTCACAATTGCGATCGCGGGGGTACTTACCGGAAGCATAAAAGCTAATCCTGATGGTATGGTAACACCCAAAGTCATGGCCCGAGGATCTACACCGTATTGGCTGGCTAAAGCTAGAGAAATTGGCATCAAAACGGCGACAGCAGCAGCATTACTCATTCCTTCGGTTAAAATCATCACGATCGCGGCGATCGCAATCAAACTAATTAAGGCAGAATCGATCCAAGAAGATAGCAAATATTGAGCCAAAGCCTTGGCTGCACCAGTTTCATCTAAAACAGCACTCAAAGCGATCGCGCTGCCATACATAACAAAGATACCCCAGTTTACGTCTTCTTCTACTTCCCGCCAATCTGCCAAACGAAAAACAAAACTAGAAACTACACCAAAAAGAGCGATCGTATCCAACCCCCAGGCCTCTCCTTGAAAAATCCACAATAAAATCACGATTACAACTAAAATAGCCGTACCGATTTCTCGCTGAGAAAGAGGCCCTAATTTACTCGATCGCATTTCGAGAAATTTTTGCGCGTCTTCTAAAGAAACAGCCGTACCCCTACCGATCCGCAACAAGACTAAATAAGTTATCCCCAGCAACAATATAACCAAGGGCAGCGACCAAATCGTCCATTCCACGAAACTAATTGAAGTGTTGGTGTTGCTGCGAAGTATTTCTAAAGCTAATGGGGCCCTCGCACCTCCGAGCAAAGTAGCTATACCGCCAATTCCAGCTCCCCAAGCCAAAGCTAAAAAAGTTGCTTGACCGAAACGTCCGCCAGGCTTTGCTCCGGCAGCTTGAACCACTTCTAAAACCACAGGAAACAACATTGCCGCTACGGCATGGGAGCTGATGACAAAGGACATCGATCCGGCTAAAAATAAGATCGAGGCAATTAATGTTTTTTGACTGTAGCCGAACCGAGAAACTACAGCCAAAGCCAAACGGGTACTCAAACCCGATCGCACGATCGGGCTGGCTAAAATAAACGAGCCTAAAACAAAAAATACTGCTTTATTGCCAAAATACGAGTAAGTAGTTTGACTGTCTAAAGCTCCGCTCACCGGCATTAAAAATAACACAATCAAACCAGTTACGGCCACCGGTAAAGTATTAGTCCCCCACAAAAACGCCGTCACCCCAAAAACGGCTAATGCTCCTCTAGCGGCTAAATTGGTTTCAAACCCGGGTAAAGGAAAAACCATGATGCAAAAGTAAATTATCGCAGCCATTAAAGACCAAGTCCAACGGTATTTTGGTCTGCGAGTCACCCGCAACCAACTGCGGATTTGTTTTAATAGATTTATCATTTTGTATTAACTAAAATTAGAGTCGATCGAAATAATTAGGTATGAAATGATGAGCGATCGAACTATATTTCATCTTGCTATTCCCGTTAAAAACTTGGCCGAAGCTAGAACTTTCTATTGTGAGGGTTTAGGTTGTCAAATCGGTCGCGAAAGTCGTGGCGCAATGATTTTGAATTTTTACGGTCATCAATTGGTTACCCACATGACTCCAGATCCGATCGCCCCTCAAAAAGGTATTTATCCTCGACATTTCGGTTTGGTCTTTCTCACTTTACCTGAGTGGGAAGCAAATTTAACTCGAGTCAAACAAAATAATTTATCTTTTTATCAAGAACCTAAAATCAGATTTCCCGGCCAATTAACCGAACATCGTACATTCTTTTTAGAAGATCCTTTTTCTAATCTCTTAGAGTTTAAATTTTATACTCATTTTGAAGCGGTTTTTGGGAGTCGCGAATTCAGCCAAGTAGGCGATCGCGTTTAATTAAAGGACATTTAAGTGTAACGAGTAGGAGCAAAGGGCGATTATTCGTTACCAAATCTTAAGAATGCGATCGCATATATGTAAATAAGTTTGAACCTTAATTTTGAGCCAATTTTTGCAATATTTTTATTTAAAAAGGCAAATGTATTGAAGCAGAAGTGTTGAAAGCTGAAATATAACTTTACATATTACGAGAATCTTGGCATCAATTACCTCTAGAAAAAGCAAATTCTCAACCTGGAAATTTTCCAGAAAAAGTAAATAGCACTCACATCATAGATACGATCGGACTCTCTACTGTAAGAGCTAATTTAGGTTCTTCAGAAAACTGATAAATAAATATCTTTTCAAGCTCGATAGTCCTGCATTAAGCCTGAGTCAAAAAAGATCAAATAGATTCAACTCTAACGTTATTTTTAATTAATTTGAGAGTATTTTGATAGGCTGATACGTTACCTTGTTTTTGGTAGATTTCTGCAGCTTTGAACCAATCCGTAACTGCTTCTTGTTTTTGTGAGATTTTATAAAAAGCTATTCCTCGATTGTAATAAGCATCAGCCAAATTAGGTTCTAGTTCGATCGCCTTATTATAATCTTCAATTGCTCCTCGAGTATCGCCGAGATCGTCCCTGACATTAGCCCGACCAACATAAGCTAAAGCATAATTAGGGTTTAGTTCAATTGCCTGATTGTAATCGATAAATGCTTGTTTTTTATCCCCTAAATTATAAAGTGCTAAGCCGCGATTGTAGTAAGCATTAATATATTTGTCGTTTAGACTAATAGTCATACTGTAATCTTGGATCGCACCTCGATAATCTTTTTGTCTGTAGCGAGTCACTCCACGATTGTAGTAAGCATAGAAATTATTAGAATTCAAGCTAATAGCTTGATTGTAGTCTGCGATCGCGCCTTCAGTATCGCCGAGATCGTCCCTGACGTTACCGCGACCGATATAAGCATTTGCTAAATTAGGATTGAGAGCGATGGCTGCATTATAATCGGCGATCGCCGCTTTGTTTTTGCCGAGATTATAAAGAATGTTCGCCCGATTATAATAGGCGTTGGTATATTTAGGATTAATTGCGATCGCTTTGCTGTAATCTGCGATCGCTTCTTGATAGTTACTTGACTTGGCTAGAGCCAGACCTCGATTATAGTAGGCATCTGCTAAATTAGGATTAAGACGGATTGCGGTTGTATATTCTTGTATTGCTTGTTGATAGTTACCGCGATCGTAGGCTTGATTGCCTTGATTGTAATGGAATTTGGCATCTTTATTTTCAGCGATAATATTTTCAGCTAAACTATCTAAATTCTTAACTGACTCTGCTCTGACTGCTATCGGCACTGTTACAGCAAAAATAACAGCTAAGGTACTGACATTACATTTTGCAAAAAAAAATTTGTTACTATTCATTACTTTGTGCTTCTTTATTAGGTCGATCGACTTAGATTAGGTTTTCACAAGCTTTATCTATATAATTCCCAATCGTAACCTTTTGCTAACAGCAATACAATGAAAAATAAAAAAAATATTAATTTATTTTGTATTGGCGATGTCTTGATAAACTATTAGTATCCTCAAAACTAAGCAAGCTGCTATTGTAAAAGGATAGGCACGACTTCAATCAAAAAAACAGATGATTGTCACTACTACAGATTCGATTCAAGGTGTTGTCATTGAAGAGTATTTAGGTATTGTTACCGCCGAAGTAGTTTACGGTACTAACGCTCTAAAAGATTTGTTTGCCGGAATTAGGGATTTTTTAGGTGGCAGAACTGGAAGTTACGAGAAAGTTTTCGAGCAAGGACAACTCGATGCTATTAAAGAATTAGAAGAAAGAGCGCGACGATTAGGTGCAGATGCAGTCGTTGGGATTGAAGTCGATACGGGGACGATTAATGTAGACCAGCAAGGCGTTCTCTTATTGATTACCGCTACAGGAACGGCGGTAAAATTGCAATAGCAAGTTAATTAAAATTCATCAAATTGCTCTAATTCCCTTCGTCCTTCGATCGCCCTTGCTAGAGTGATTTCGTCAGCATATTCTAAATCTCCACCTATGGGTAAACCAAAAGCAATTTGAGTTACTTTAGTGAAAGGCTTGAGAAGTTGACCGATATAAAGGGTTGTTGTTTCCCCTTCTACGCTAGGACTAATCGCAAGTATGACTTCTTTAATCTTTTCTTTGCTTACTCGTCTAATCAAAGGTTGAATGTAAAGTTGTTCTGGCCCGATACCATCCATTGGGGAAATGACTCCACCTAAGACGTGATATTTTCCTTTATATTCTCGAGTTTTTTCGATCGCAATTACATCTCTCGAATCAGCGACAACGCAAACAGTATTGCGATCGCGATTCTGACTTGCACATATTTCACAGACTGGTGTAGAAGATAAATGAAAGCAAACTTTACACAAACCTACTTGTTTTTTTGCTTCTATTAATGCATTTGCTAAAGCTTCAACTTCATTTTCCGATCTTCTGAGGATATGCAATGCTAAACGTTGGGCTGTTTTCGGGCCAACTCCTGGTAAGCGTTGTAATTGCTCGATTAAACGAGCTAAAGGAGGTGTATAAATGGTTTTGCTGCCTCTTTTTGACTTACATTCATACACTTATTTTACAGTAAAAGAATATGAATAAAATTTTTATTCTTAGCAAACGAAAAAAGCTTGAAACAATTTACAAACAATATCCTAATGCTAAAATAATCGATCTAACTTCTAAAAGCGATCTTCCTTGGATTAAATTTAGCCCTTTCTATCCTCATGGAAATATACCAGTAATAGATTCTCCCGAATATTTTTCTCAGTCAGTAGAAGGAATTTGGCAAGGTTTCAAAGTATTTGAACGAGAAGATATCGATCTTTCTAAATTCAATATTACTAACATGAAAGGAATCAAAAGAACTATAAAAAGATGTGGCGAAATTATCGGCCATAGAAAAGGGGTTAATTCACGAGAAATATTGGGATATCAAGAAGCGAGGCTTAAAATCTATCTTCCTGCATACAGGTTTGTTTTGAAAAATTGTTTAATTGATGAGATAAAAGATTTAAAATCAAAACTAAATGATTCGGATCTCGTATTTTTAGATTATGAAACTAACGCAGATATTTACAATCTAACTAAACCTTTGTCTCACGCCAGTCTGATTGCGAGGTATTTAGACAATTAATATATCCTAACAGTAATTATTATCGCGATCGCAAATAATTAAATTACAAAATATAAAAAAATGAGTGTAAATTATTACTGGATTCTTTGTTATCTTGCTCCTGAAGATGAAAATGAGCTGCGATCGATCTATCAATCCGATTATCAAAAAGCAATCCAAAAGAACGATAAACATCGATCGATTCTAGAAAAATGGCACAAAGATCCAGATTTTTTATCGGATTACTACGATCGTAATTACAACAATAATCTCAATGAATTCATTCAAGCTTTTAAAGCTCCAAGTTTTCAAGATTTAAAAAAAGAAATTATGTCCAATCTTTCCTCACCTGAAAGAAAAACTAATTTCGAGCTAAATGAAGCTAATTGTTTTAAGGTTATTGTCTTCACTAACTGCGATCCTGTAAATGTTTTATGGTACGGTTTGGGGCCAGAATTAGCCGATCGCATTCCTGGTTTTATGGGAAATATTTTTTTAAGTAGAAATGAAATAGAGCCAGCTTTAAAAACAGTTACAGAAATACTCGATCGACTCGATCGGCAGAAATTTTATGAAAGAATGCCTAGTGTATATGTCGGTGTTGCTTCTTGTGAAGAGATCGAAACAGACATTGAAAATATTTTAACTGCGTTAGCGATCGGACTCGAAAGTGCCAAAGAAAAAAAATGCGGCTTTTTAGCTCTATCTTGCAGCCTCTAAAAAAAATAAAATAAAAAAACGCCCTTAGATACATAAAAGAGCGTTTCAATTTAATTCTTAGTTAGTTATTAACCTTGAATGGAAGGAGCAGTTAAAGCAACTAGAGTAGCATCCCCAGAAGCTAAATCTAAGGGGAAGTTATGAGCATTTCTCTCGTGCATAACTTCAAAACCTAAGTTAGCTCTGTTAAGAATGTCAGCCCAAGTATTAACAACTCTTCCTTGAGAGTCAAGAATCGATTGGTTAAAGTTGAAACCATTGAGATTAAATGCCATGGTGCTGATACCTAATGCGGTAAACCAGATCCCAATTACCGGCCAAGCACCTAAAAAGAAGTGTAGAGCGCGACTGTTATTAAAAGAAGCATATTGGAAAATTAAGCGACCAAAATAACCGTGTGCTGCAACGATGTTATAAGTTTCTTCTTCTTGACCGAATTTATAACCGTAGTTTTGAGATTCCACTTCAGTAGTCTCTCTAACTAAAGAAGAAGTTACTAAAGATCCGTGCATTGCAGAGAATAAAGCACCACCAAATACACCAGCTACTCCCAACATATGGAATGGGTGCATGAGAATATTATGCTCTGCTTGGAAAACAAACATAAAGTTAAAAGTACCCGATATTCCTAAAGGCATTCCATCAGAAAAAGAACCTTGTCCGAGGGGATAAATTAGGAAAACAGCAGTAGCAGAAGCTAAAGGCGCGCTGTAAGCCACGCAAATCCAAGGACGCATACCTAAGCGGAAAGAAAGTTCCCACTGACGCCCCAAATAACAGAAACAGCCAATTAAAAAGTGAAAAATAATTAATTGATAAGGGCCGCCATTATATAACCACTCGTCTAATGAAGCTGCTTCCCAAATCGGGTAAAAGTGCAGTCCGATCGCGTTAGAAGAAGGAACTACCGCACCAGAAATAATGTTGTTGCCGTATAGTAACGATCCGGCTACAGGCTCGCGGATACCGTCGATGTCAACCGGAGGAGCTGCGATGAAGGCGATAATAAAACAGATAGTTGCAGTAAGCAAGCAGGGAATCATCAAAACACCAAACCAGCCGATGTAAATGCGGTTATTTGTGCTAGTAATCCAGCCACAAAAACGCTCCCAAGCGTTCAGCTCTTGTGCTTGTAAATTTGTTGCCATTAGTTTATTTTGTTTATTCTACTATTTCATCAAAATG
Organism: Prochloraceae cyanobacterium; assembly: GCA_030065265.1. Taxonomy (GTDB): domain Bacteria; phylum Cyanobacteriota; class Cyanobacteriia; order Cyanobacteriales; family JASJDA01; genus JASJDA01. The sequence continues at coordinate 4,278 of JASJCW010000064.1, read as the reverse complement.
CAACTTACAGAGTGTGCATTCTATTACTTTTCAGTATATTAATATATCTTTTAATTGAACCGTTTTTTTTGTATATTTTTATTAAACAAGTTGTATTTATTTACTTATATTTTTGTTAAAAATTATTTTTTACAAATCTTAAAATGTTCTTGTATTTCAAGTTGTGACTCGATCGAGTGCGATATAGTCGAGGTCGTGCTGAAATTAAGGATTAAATCTCTATCTGTATAAATCGATCGTTAAAATTTGCCAAAGTAAACTTAAGTAAATGATAATTAAATTTAAGTTTTAAATAAGTTTTGAATTAAAAAAAACCTGATAATTTTATGATTTTTTAAAAATAAATTTGTTTTTTTATTGGTAAAGTCAATTTGAGTTTTTTCAATTAAAATTACCTTTTTATGAAACCGAATTTTTATACTAATTCTTATTGGCCGATTCCCGATTGTTCTGGAGCAGCTTTTATTGCGCCTAATGCCACAATTATTGGCGAAGTATCGATCGCTAACGGGGCAAGTATTTGGTATGACGCAGTAATAAGAGGAGACTTGAGTAAAATAGAAATAGGGGAGTATAGTAACATTCAAGACGGTGCGATCGTTCACGGCGACCCGAAACAAGACACAATAATCGCAGATTACGTTACTGTCGGTCATCGTGCAGTAATTCATTCTGGTAAAATTGAACGAGGATGTTTAATTGGCATAGGTGCGATCGTTCTCAGCGGAGTAAAAATAGGATTTGGCAGTATCATTGGTGCTGGTGCTGTTGTCACTAAAAACGTACCCCCGAAATCCCTTTGTATTGGCGTTCCGGGTAAAATAGTTCGCGAAATTAGCGATCGAGAAGTTGAAGCATCGATAGAACACGCAAAACACTATCATAAATTAGCTTTAGTCCATGCTGGGGTCAGTCAAGATCTCGGATTTGAAAATTAAAAAAGATTTGCTCTGAAAATATCGATAATAATCGTATAGAATGTTTTAATAACATTAAAATATACTTGATAACCTCAATTAAGGGGTTAGGGAGTAGAAAAAAATAACAAGTATCAAAATCTTGTAAAATCGATTTGGTTTTTACAAGTAAATAATACTTTTATTCAGTACCTAGTTTTTAAAATCAAAATGGAGGAGACATGGATATAGATTGGAGAATTGTATTTGTATTAGGCCCGATCGCATTAGCATTAAGTTGGGCTTTATTTAATATTGCTGGTGCTGCTATTAGCCAAGTTCAAAATTTTCTTGGTAGTAAAGAAGGTTAAATTGCGCGATCTCGAAGAGATCCGCTACGCGGTGCGCAACTAATTTTTTGTGTTGTAAAAATAGGCTGTCTCCCGAGCTGCAGGAGCGGTCTATTTTCACGTAAAAGAGTTAATCATAATTTTTCAAAGAAACCTTATCTATTTGAGATCTCACAAACCGAAGATCGAAGTCGTGCAATTTAAAAAAGCCAGATTGGAAAAAAACTGAAAATTGATTGCTTTCTTGACGATAACTTGCGATAAGAGGTATGTTTCTGAAAACAGGTAATAAAATCGGCTTTTAATCTAAAGTTTCTAAGCCACCAGAATCATTAGTTTAAATCAATAACAAGATCGAGAAAAATAAGTGAGTGAAAATATAATCTTATCTTTGGAAAATGTAACTAAAGAGTTTACCCCCAAAGCTCCCCCTGCCGTAAATCAAGTTACATTAGATTTAAATCGAGGCAATATTCTCGGTTTGTTAGGGCCTTCTGGTTGTGGAAAAACAACATTATTAAGAACGATCGCCGGTTTTGAAAAACCAAATTCGGGAACTATAATCATAGAAAAACAACAAGTAGCAGCTCCTGGGATTTGGGTTCCACCAGAACGTCGTAATATAGGTATGGTCTTTCAGGATTATGCTTTATTTCCTCATCTCAAAGTTTTTGAAAATGTTGCTTTTGGTTTGCGAAATAGTGCAAATAAAGCTCCTGTTGAGGTTAAAAAAAGAGTTGCAGAAGTATTAGAGTTAGTCGGACTGAGAGAATATCAAACTCGCTATCCTCACGAATTATCCGGAGGACAACAACAAAGAGTAGCTCTAGCCCGCGCTCTAGCCCCTCGACCAAGTATAGTTTTATTGGACGAGCCTTTAAGCAATTTGGACGTACAAGTACGCTTACGACTGCGAGAAGAGCTGCAAAAGATCCTTAAAGCGGCTGGAATTTCAGCTATTTTCGTCACCCACGACCACGAAGAAGCACTGTCTCTGTCCGATCGCATTGCGGTGATCCAAAACGGCATTCTCAAGCAATATTGTACTCCCGAAGAACTTTATCGCGAACCGACTTGTCGCTTTGTTGCCGAATTTGTAACCCAAGCGAATTTTATCCCGGCTAAATTTCAAGATCGAATGTGGCAAACTGAGTTAGGTAACTTTAGCGTCGATCGCATCCTTAAAATAGAAAATAGCAAAAATAATCTTCACAAAGCAGATCTGATGGTGCGTCAAGAAGATCTAATTGTCGAACCGGAAGATAATGGAAACGTAGTAATTTGCGGCCATCAGTTTCTCGGCCGGGAACATCTTTATTATTTGCAAACACCTTCGGGTAAAGAATTAATTGCTCGGACGAGCAGCGATCGCTTGATACCATTAGGTACGAGGGTTAAAGTGTCTGTTTCCAGTCCGGCTTTAAGATTGTTTCCAGAAAGAGCTTAGCAGAGTTAAATTAGATCTTTTAAACCGATCGCGATCTGGCAATTCTCATACTTAAAAAGATTACCGGAATCATACCAACTAAAACGATCGCTAAAGCTGGTGCTGCTGCTTCAATTAATCTTTCATCAGAAGCATACTGATAAACTCTTATTGCTAGGGTATCGAAATTAAACGGGCGAATTACTAAAGTAGCCGGAAGTTCCTTCATTACATCTACAAAAACTAGCATTGCAGAAGTTAACATTCCGCTCCACATTAAAGGAATGTGGACTTTAACTAAAGTTTGACCGCTACCGTAACCCAAACTGCGCGCAGCATCATCTAAATTAGGTTTAATCCCTTCGAGACTCGACTGGATCGCACCAAAAGCCACCGCTAAAAAGCGAACTAAATAAGCAAAAATTAACGCCGCGATCGTGCCGCTTAATAATAAGCCCGTGGAAATACCGAAAATAGATCGCATCCAACTATCGAGAGTATTATCAAAATTTCCGATTGGAATTAACACCCCGACAGCAATTACAGATCCTGGGATAGCATAACCCATCCCGGCAATGTTAGTTGATAAATTCATGGCTAAATTTGGATTTAATCTTTTACCATAAGCCATGACTAAAGAAATAACTACCGCGATCGCTGCTGTAATTGCCGCTAAAATTAAACTATTGCGGGCTAGATCCCAAAATCTGTCGCTGAGAGTTGCTTCGGCATTAGCGATTGTTAGTTTGATTAAATAAGCTCCGGGTATTAAAAAACCTAAACTGAGGGGGATAAAACAAGCCATTGCAGCGAGAAAACTCCGCCCTATCCCTAACTGATATCTGTGGCCTGGTTTTTGCGGACTCGTATTTTTATAATATTTTGCTTGACGACGCGACCAAAGCTCTAAAGAAAGTAATAAAAAAATAAATAGCATTAAAATTGCTGCTAGTTGGGCCGCAGCAAGCCGATTATCCATTCCAAACCAAGTGCGATATATTCCCGTAGTGAAGGTATTAATGCCGAAATATTCTACCGTGCCGAAGTCGTTGAGGGTTTCCATCATTACTAAGGCTAAACCCGCCATAATCCCCGGTCTGGCTAAAGGCAATGCTACAGTAAAAAAGCTGCGCCACGGCCCGCAACCTAAAGATCTGCTCGCTTCTAAAGTGCATACAGACTGTTCTAAAAAAGCCAATCTGGCTAATAGATAAACGTAAGGATACAAAACTAGTCCCATCATGGCGATCGCACCCCAAATATTGCGAATGCTGGGAAACCAATAGTCTTGCAAACTAGTCCAGCCAAATATTTGCCGCAACAGAGTTTGTACCGGCCCGAAATATTCGAGCATATTGGTGTAGGTATAAGCTAGTAAATAGGCAGGTGCAGCTAAAGGTAATAATAAAGCCCATTCAAATATATTACTGCCAGGAAAGCGACAAGCTGTGACTAACCATGCCGTACCCACACCAATAATTAGGACTACACAACTTACGCCAATTGTCAAAATAAAAGAATTAATGATGTAATCGCCTAAAACGGTGCTGGCTAAATGCTGCCAAATTTCTCCAGAACTGGCAAAAATACTGCTGACAACGGTTAA
>JASJCW010000063.1 GCA_030065265.1 Prochloraceae cyanobacterium | reverse complement strand
GTGAATGAATTTAGGAAATTGAACCGCTACTGCCAAATTTAATTCCCATTCAACTTTAGCGATCTGTTCGGGTAGTTTCGCGATTAGTTTTTTATTATTAATTTTCCTAGCGATGGATTTAGTGGCGATCTCTGATATTTGCAACTCTGCTTGATAGTCTACTTTATATCCTAGAGGCCGATCGTGAGGAAAATCTACTGTGTGCATTATGTATTTACTTTTACCGAGCGATCGCATTACCACATCTATCTTGGCTTCTATCTCATAACCAAAAGAACCAAAACGGCCTACAGTTAAAGTGTATCCGTTATCTCCTAAAGGAATTGCTATCATCGGTTTGGCACAATTTTTAAACCAATCTTGATGACAATCTAGATAGCGGCCGACACTATCGCGATCGCAATACATTTCCATGTAACCTTGAAAATTAGTTTGAAAATGAAAAGGTTTCTCTTGAACTAGATTTTCTTTTTCTGATATTATGTTATTTTGATTGGAAATTTTTGCCAAATCTATATTATTGCTGCGATTTTCAGAGGAATGTTTTTCTCGATCTAACTGATTTTTTATTAGTTGAAATTGCATTGGTTAACAAGGAAGATTATTTATATTTGAAAATCTGCTTTATTGATTTATTGGCAATCCTTCAGAGCGAAGAAAATTCGATAAATTTTTGTTAAAAACATGAAAGTATTTGTGGCAGGGGCAACAGGTCAAACTGGACGGCGCGTAGTAGCTCAGTTAATAAAACGTAATATTCCAGTTATAGCTTTAGTGCGAAACTTAGAGGTAGGACAGGAAATATTACCACCCGAAGCAGAATTAGCTGTTGGTGACGTACTGAATTCAGATAGTTTAAAAGCAGCTATCAAAGACAGTACGGTTGTAATCTGCGCTACTGGAGCTAAGCCTAGTTTAGATATTACAGGCCCATATCAAATAGATTACCAGGGAACAAAAAACTTAGTCAATACAGCAAAAGAGCAAAATATTCAGCATTTTGTCTTAGTTTCTTCCTTATGCGTTTCGCAATTTTTCCATCCCCTCAATTTATTTTGGCTGGTTTTGTATTGGAAAAAGCAAGCAGAAGAATATCTAGAAAAAAGTGGCTTGAAATATACGATTGTCAGACCTGGGGGACTCAAAAATGAGGATAGTGCAGATCCTATATTCATGTCATCCGCAAATACACTGTTTGATGGGAGCATTCCTCGGGCAAAGGTCGCCCAAGTTTGCATAGAATCACTAGATCGCAGCGAAGCAGCCAATAAAATTATTGAAATAGTTAGCAAACAAGACGCTCCCGATCTCTCCTGGGAAGAATTATTTGCTAAAGTCAGCTAAAATTGGGATTAAACTTGGATTATGCACCTAGAAGAGGCAATAAAATTACTAAGGCAATATAGCTGTATGACGGTCAAAATTCCCCAGTCTGAGGCAGAAAAAAAAGAATTGCAACAAGCAGTAATCAAAGTTGTCAATTTATCAGATTGGGAAAACTTGGGAATTTGCGCCAATAATTCTGAAGTTGGTTTTGCTGTTTTAACAAGTTATTTAAAAGCTTTAGGCTATCCTGCTCGGTTCGATCTCTCGGCAATTAATGCTAGCAAAGAGCCTGTTTATATTAAATACAATACCCAAAAATTATCTTACCATTTAGATTATTACAATGGAGCATCTCGAGGCGTTTTGATTTCTTGTCAAAGCGAAAACGATCTAATTGCTGGAACTTACGGCTATTTTCCTGAAAATTTGTTCGATTAATAGCTACTCGCTCTTTAAGATCTTAAAATTTTAGAAACGATCGTAAATAATAAACAACATTCAGTTTATAGATTGTTTGCAACAAAACATACTTTTGAGATTGATTTGATTGCTCTAATTATAAATAAATTGTAAGATAACAAAGTTACGCGATATATTAAGGCGATCGCGATCGCTTATTTGGGGCGATCGTATATAAAGATCGATCGACCTCGTTTGAATTAAAATTAGTAAAATATTAAAAGTTAATTAAAAAAGCGACTATTGTCAACTTTTAAATTTATTCGTATTTGATAGAAAAAAAGTTTTTATTTTTTGAGTTAACATTATTTTGAATAATACAAGATGAAAATTTGGCAAAAATTAACTCTAGCCTTTGGAGGAACTTCTTTTTTATTAGGAACAATTGCTATTTTATCAATTAAAATAGATTCTGAAGTCCAATCCCAAACTAATCAGACGGTACACGGGATAGTCGAAGAAGCAAAAGCTGCAACCACTATATTTAACTCAATCCAAATCGTTCAAAAGTTAAATCAAGACTTGCTATTTGAAAATTTAGCAGACTCTAGGGATCGAGAACTTTTTCAACAAGAGCAGCGTCAAATCAAATTAGAGTTAGAGAAATTAGAAAAGAGCATTATCGCAGCTAAACAAGCTACGATCGATCAGAAACTAATCATTAAGTCTTCAGACACAATCGAATTTAGCTCTAAAAAATCTCAAATAGCTCGAGAAAATAATGAAGTAGCTGAAATGAATCAGCTTTTAGTCGAAATTGATAACTATAAAAGAGATTGGGATTTTTTTTTAGAAAAGCTAGAACAGAATTCAGAAGAAATTCCATTAGCTGAAGCCAATCAATTAAGAGATAGAATAGATCGAGTAATTTTTCCTTTAATAAAAGACTATTACGAAGAATCTTTATCGGAAATCGCCGAATCAGAATTACTAACTCAAAAATTAACGAGCCAAAATATCACAATTATTAAAAATTACGTTTTATTTACTTTTGTGGTCACAGCAATTTTATTTATTTATATATATCGATCTATTTATATGCCAATCAAACAATTGAAATTAGCCACATTTCAATTAGGAAAAAATTTTTCAGAATATAAACCAATTCAGCCCATAAATCCTAATGATGAATTAGGAGGGTTAATTAAATACTTTAACCACACTATTGAACGATTGCAAACAAAAATAATCTCTAAATCATATCTCGATAATATTGTTAATTCGATCGCTCAAAGTCTGATAGTTATTAACAATGAAAACAAGATCGACAAAGTTAATTACAATACAATTGAGATTTTAGGTTATTCAGAATCAGAATTAATCGGACAACCGATCGAACGGATTTTAGCTCCGAGTAACGCCTTAAAAATAGATGAACTCATAAAGCTAGACGATCTTTCTAGTCGTTGTTTTACCCTCGATTTAATCACCAAAAAATCAGAAAAAATATCTCTTACAGTCTATTTCTCTTACTTGTTTGATTCTGACGGAAATAAAAAAGGAACGATTTGTTTGGCAATGCCAATTGAGAATTTATCTTTGAGCGATATCATGGCTTTGCAACAAAGTAAAGAAAAAGCTAAAAAAAATATTTAGTGAAAAATTAAGCTCTACAATAATTTCAATTTTGATTCGATCCAATTAGCCAATGCTGGCTTTTCTGGGATTTAGATCGAAAACAGATTTGCACTAAAGGCGATCGCATCTGCTTAAAATCCGATAAACCTTTTCGATCTAGAGCGAATTCAAAATAATTTATAAACTAACGATACCCGACCATTGCACTTTTTTATTTTTAGTCCGACGATAGGAAAAGAAAAATTCAGGAAGAGCAAAAGTACACATCGGAGCGATCGCAATATTTTCTTGAGTGATACCTAGTTTTTCGAGCTGTATTTGATTGACCTTTCTGACATCGATCCTGACTTTACCTGGTTCGAGATCTTTCGATAGAGGAGAGTTAGGTAAGTCCCACATCTTTTTTAAAGTATTCTTTTTGCCAACAATAGTTTTACCGATTTCTACGGCCACTTCTTCGTCAACTTGATAAACTTTACCACTAATCGCCGGCCCCATTGCAATGCGAAGATCGTTTAAACTGCTGCCAGATTTAATAAAATGGGCGATCGCTTCTGGTACAATTTTTTTAGCAGTGCCTCGCCAACCAGCATGAACCGCAGCGACTCTCAAAGTGTTAACATCGCCAATTAATACCGGAGTACAATCAGCACTAGCTACCCAAACAGCTTGCTTATCTCGATCGCTAATAATTCCGTCGGCAACATTATTATCTCCTTTGATCTGTTTTGGGAATAAAACATCCTTACCGTGAACCTGTTTGACTCGATATACTTTAGCACTAGGATCTAAAACCCGCACCAAATCTTCTGGCGATCGCGGATAAAATGCCCTGGTAAAAAAACCATGTTGCCACTGCTGTAGTAAACTACAGGTTAAATAGGGTAAATCTTCCCAAGTTTCCCATTGCCAAACACTATCCATAAAATTACCGTGATATTCGATCGCCAAAGGTTTCAAGCAGCACTAGATCGATTTTCCGATTTACAAGCTACGCCTAAAATAACCATTTATATATACGATACTATTCCTTCTACCAATCAAAAAATTTGGGAATCGATCGATTTAGGCGATACTTTACCCATAGGGGCGATCGCTTGCCAACAAACCGCAGGTAGGGGACAATGGGGCAGACAATGGCAATCTTTACCCGGAGGATTGTATTTATCCGTTGGTATTGCCACTGAAATTGAGCCAAACTGTGCCAATCATCTGACTATTGCTACAGCGACGGAAATAGCCCGCAGTTTGAGAAAACAAGGCATTCCAGTTTTACTAAAATGGCCGAACGATTTGATTCTTGAAGGGAAAAAACTTGGCGGAATCAAAATTGAAACTCGCATTCAACAAGAAAAAATTCGTCGCGCAGTTATTGGCGTAGGGATAAATTGGGATAACATAGTCCCCAAAGTAGGTATAAATTTAAAATCCCATTCCTCTGCAATACCATCTTTAGAAATATTAGCCGCAATAACAGTAACAGCAATCTTAACTGGATATCAAAACTATCTTGATTTTGGAATCGAGCAGATCTTACCCTCATACTTAAAAATATTAGATAGTATCGGGCGATCGGTGACGATCGATCGTTCTCCAGGCAAAATTATTGGCGTAAATGAAAATGGACAATTGCAAGTCAGTTTATTCTCTCCCGGTGCAACTACAGAGATTTTAGTTCAACCCGGTCAGATAAGTTTAGGATATGGTGAAGCATGAAAAACTATTTAAAACAAAGACGCGATCGACTCAGTAAAATATTTACCGATCCAGTAATATTATTCTCCGGTAAAGCCCCAGCTCGGAATTTTGCCGCCAATAAATATCCTTTTCGAGCTAACAGTCATTTTCTCTATTTTGCCGGTATGCCCCTCGAAAAAGCGGCAATTAAACTTGAAAATGGCAATTTAGAACTATTTATCGACAATCCCAGGCCGAGCAGCACCCTGTGGCACGGAAAAATGCCCGATCGCGACGAAATTGCCCTCAAAATTGGCGCAGATGCAGCTTATCCCCTCTCCGAGTTAGGCGATCGCAGCCGAGATGCTGTCACGCTTTCCGCCCAACTTGCAGATTGTCAAGACAAAGATACAAAAATTAATCAAGATCCCAAAATAGCCGCAGAATTAGCAAAAGCGATCGTCTCTCTGAGACTAACTCACGACGAAGCAGCAATTCAAGAAATCCGTCAAGCAGTAGCAGTATCCGTAGAAGCCCACCAAGCAGGAATAAAAGCAACTCCAAAAGCGAAAATAGAAGCAGAAGTAAGAGCTGCGATCGAAGGGGTAATCCTTGCTGCCAATCTGACTACTGCTTATAACAGTATTGTGACAGTATCCGGCGAAGTATTACATAACGAAAGATACCATCGCTCGCTGCAAAATGGAGATTTACTATTAGCAGATGTCGGAGCTGAAACTGTTAATGGATGGGCTGCGGATCTGACTCGCACTTGGCCCGTAAATGGTAAATATTCATCGACTCAAAGAGATATTTACGATTTGGTATTAGCCGCTCACGATCGCTGTATTGCGAAAATGAAGCCCAAAGTAGAATATCGCGAGATCCATTTATTAGCCTGTCAAGTCATTGCCGAAGGATTGGTAGAATTGGGAATATTAAAGGGAAAACCAGAGGATTTAGTCGAACAAGACGCTCACGCTCTATTTTTCCCCCACGGAATCGGTCATATCTTGGGTTTAGACGTACACGATATGGAAGACTTGGGAGACTTAGCTGGATACGAAAGCGGAAGGAAAAGAAGCGATCGCTTTGGTTTGGGCTATTTGCGACTCGATCGCCCTTTAAAAAAAGATATGGTGGTTACTATAGAGCCTGGATTTTATCAAGTGCCTGCAATATTAAACAACAAAGAAATGCGAGCTAAATACGAAAATCTAGTCAATTGGGAGCGGCTAAAATCCTTTAATGACGTGCGTGGAATTAGAATTGAAGACGATATCTTAGTGACAGAAACTGGTACGGAAATATTATCAGCAAAATTAACAAATCGAGCCGATGAGATTGAAAAAATGATGCTGGAAATAGATTAAAAAACTATGTAAATCTCGGTAAAAATTCCGTTAAGGGGGGTTAATCGTAATATAAAGGTATTGATAAAAACAAAGATGACAGATTTTCTAGACCATCTTCAACATAAATTTGCTTACGTCGCGATCGGAAAGTTTAAAGCAGGTAAATTTAACGAAGCACAAAAAATATATGAAGAAGCCGTCGCAACCTATAAAACAGGCTTTAAAGGTGCTTATTTACTGCAAAAACCAGGCACAGATGAAGCGATCGCCGTAATTTTATGGGACAAAATGGAAGATATGCAAGCCCATCAAACTGCAGCTTATGAGAAAATTATCAATAAAATAAATCCTCTATATGCCAGAAGGCCGACAATTTCTTTTTATCAAGTTTGTAGCGAAATTATGCCGGATGAAAAAACAGAAATTGAAGTAGTAGAAACTGAATCGAAACCTGAAATAGCACCAGAAGATTAAACTCGCTCGAGGGATAATTGATAATAAAAAACGCGCTTATCAATTACAAATATTATTTTGCGATCGCCAAATTTGCTAAGATATTGATTTTATCTAAACCTAGGTCTAATAGCAATTCTGTTTAAAGTTGCTGAAAGCGCAACAGGCAACAGGCAATAGGTATAAACTTCAGGATAGAGGCAAGAGAAGTTTTGTAAGTTAGGATTCTTGCTTGTTTGAGAACAAAACCATCCTGCGATCGCCCAAATATTTTCTAAGTTTAAACAACCTATTTTAATAAAGTTTTAATCCAATCTAAGATACTTGCTCCGCCCCAAATTGCTGCAATTAAAATCGAGCTAGATAAGATTAAACCCATCAAACAGATAAATAAACCGCCCAAAGAAATTGCACCATCATCTTCTTGTAAACCGAAGCCAGTCACGAAAATACCTATAGCGGGGAGGGTATTAGTGCCGGGGATCGGAATCATCATCGAAACAGACATCAAAGCGATCGCGCTACCGATAACGACTCTACCGGGAAAACTAGTACAAATATAAGCCAGACGAGGACGAGCAATAGCTTCGATTCGCTCTAACCAAGGAGAGGCTTTTTTAACCACACCTTGGACTGTTTCTAGCTCGAGAGAAGCTTGCATAATTTTTCCTGGCAACCAAGGCTTTTTTCTACCAATAATAAGTTGAAAAGCCAAAAAAAACATCGCGATGCCGAAAGGAATGGAATAACCAGGTGCGGGGATGGGTAAAGCGGAAGGAATAGATAAAATTACAAATAAAAAACCAAAAATTCTTTCTCCTGCTATGGATAAGATATCTTCAAGTTTAATTCTATTAGCTCGTTCTTCTTTAAAAAAATATCTATTTAATTCTACCGATAATTTATTCATCGATCGCGGTGGGATTTTTTGGATCTAAGAGTTTAAAGTCGCTCGAAACGCTTTCGGGAAAGTCTTGCTAAAAAAGAGGTCAAAGGAAGAGATCCCTTTAACCTGCTTCTGATTAATACTCAAATATTAAGTGCCAACAGTCCAAGAATTGATATATTTAATCTGTTCTGGGGTTAGGGTATCGATCTTAATGCCCATCGCTTGTAATTTGAGACGAGCAATTTCTTTATCAACATCTTCAGGAATAGAGTGCAAACCAGGTTGTAATTTGCCCTTATTTTTAACTAAATATTCGCAAGCCAATGCTTGGTTAGCAAAACTCATGTCCATAACTGCACTAGGATGTCCTTCAGCAGCAGCTAAATTAATTAAACGACCTTCACCGAGAACGACTACAGATTTCCCGTTAGCTAAATTATACTGTTGGGTAAAGTTGCGAACTTCTTTAACTTCAGTTGCCATTTGATTTAAAGATTCGAGATCGATTTCAATATCGAAATGGCCCGAGTTGCAAACGATCGCACCGTCTTTCATCACCTCAAAATGCTCTTTGCGGATGACGTGTTTGTTGCCAGTAACGGTAATAAATAAATCTGCTTGAGGTGCAGCTTCAGCCATTGGCATTACTCTAAAACCGTCCATAACTGCTTCGATCGCTTTGGTCGGATCGATTTCAGTTACAATTACCTCAGCACCCAAACCTCTAGCGCGCATAGCCGTGCCTTTACCGCACCAACCGTAACCGACAACAACGATGGTTTTACCTGCTAATAAAATGTTAGTCGCGCGGATAATCCCATCTAAAGTAGATTGTCCGGTGCCGTAACGGTTATCAAAGAAATGTTTAGTATCGGCATCGTTAACGTTCATTGCAGGGAAGGTTAAAACCCCATCGTTGAACATTGCTTGTAAGCGAACGATTCCGGTGGTTGTTTCTTCTGTAGTGCCGATGATATCGGGGATTTGATTTTGTCTTTCTTTGACTAAAGTTGCGGTTACATCGCTACCGTCGTCGATAATGATGTTTGGTTTGTGATCTAAAGCGATTTGAACGTGACGGTGATAAGTTTCGTTATCTTCACCTTTAATGGCGTAAACGGGAATCCCGTAATCAGCAACTAAACAAGCAGCAACATCGTCTTGAGTCGAAAGAGGATTACTAGCGATTAGTAATGCATCCGCACCGCCAGCTTTGAGGGCGATCGCTAAATGGGCTGTTTCTGTGGTTACGTGACAGCAGGCAATTAAACGAATTCCTGCAAAGGGTTTTTCTTTAGCAAAACGTTCTCTAATTTGTTTGAGTACGGGCATTTCTCTGCCTGCCCATTCGATGCGTTGATTGCCTTTCGGAGCGAGGGCAATATCTTTAATTTCGTATTTAGACTTATCTACGGCTGCAACCATATGTATTTCTTGTTTCTTGCTTACATAATTCGAGCTAGTACGTAGCGTAACACAGCAGCGTCCGGCAAAGGATAAGATCGATTTTTATTAATTTTATCCTTTAGCTTTAGCAATAAAAAGTAAAATCGATTTTTATTTTAATAGTTATTTTTTTTGCCATCTTGTCCATTTTAAGTAATTTGTGCCGTCGCTTACAGCTAAACCGATATGGAATTCAGTTTCCATCTCTGTCTTTGGGCCTTCGTTGCAACCAACATAGTACATCCTGAGACTGTTATCTGGCATCGCAACTACACATGGTGTTCCGACTGCTTTTGCATCCCAAGATCCAGAACCTTGAGGAGCATGAGCAAAAACAGAGCCATTTTCTTCTGAACCTTTTTGCTTTGTCCAATTAATGCCATCGTCTGAAACAGCTAATCCGATCGAGAAATAAGAAGTATTGTTAACCCCTTCGTAAAACATTAAATACTGACCATCTCTTTTGATGACATGACGAGTACCAATACCTCGTTCGTCAAAACTGCCCTCTTCTCCTGGAGAAACAATCTTGCCAATTTTTGTCCACTGAAATCCGTCGTCTGAAATTGCTAAACCTACAAAAAACTGTCTTGTTTTTGGGTCTAAGCTATGGTAGTACATTTTCCAAGTTCCATCATCTTCGGCTAAGACATTAGGCATAGTGCAAAATAAGGCATCAAAATCTTCTGCTTTTCCTCGCTCGAGAAAAGCACCTCGATAGGGCCCTTCCAAACGGATCCAATTAATACCATCTCGAGAAATTGCACATCCTGGAAGCATATTGATTCCTTTAACTTCAAATCCAAAATTTTGAATTGTTCGATCTCCGCCAAAGTACCACATCCAATACAGTCCATCTCTAAACTCAACGCTGGTTACGCCCACGTGTGAAGAATCGAAGCGATCGGGGTTTGAATGTGGCTCGAATACAGATCCCATCGTTAGAGGCCCTTTTACTCTTTTCCAACTAATTCCATCTTGAGAAGTAGCTAAACCGCATCGACCTGAAGGTAGTTTAACTAAAGAATCGAAATTCTCATCTCGTCCGTAATACCACATTTTCCAACTCCCGTCTTCACAGCGAATGACTTCGGGGGAAGAGACTTTTTCTGAGTCCCACCAATCTTTGTCTGTATTAGTGGTGAAAATTAGACCTGCTTGGTGAGGTTGTTCGATCGGGGAATTCATTTTAAATAGACTAAATTTTATATTCGAGTATTTTTACAATAAAACGAAATATCAGTAGATCGCGAAATTTTTTCTGATTCGCCTATCAATACATAAGTTCTAAAAAATTGCTCGATCGTAATTAAAAATTACGGTCGATTTTGCTTAAATTTTAGTTAAATATTTTGGCAATATCCTAGGAATAAAAAAGTTAAATTATCAAATCTTACTTAAGAGAGATTTATGAAGAGATATAAATTTCTTATCTTTGTAAGTAAATAAGATCGATTCAAATATATGGTTCAAAGGAAAATAAAAAAAATCAATTTACTCGGAGAAAATCAGCTAAGAAATAATTATCAAGTTGCATTTAAGTCACATTTTAAACAATTAAAAGTCGGCTCGAAATATGCTTACAGTCTCAAAGCGATCGCAACATTAGAGACAGTTCAACTTTGGTTGGGAATGAAATTTGGCTTTAATATAGTCGGTATTTTGTTAAACTAATTACACCATCATAGATTTTAAATCCCATATCTTCCTTAAGATAGATTATTTAGGGATTGTCAATCTGGTATTTATAGAATCAAGTCAAGAAATGCAGACAAATAAATAAGTTTAGATGGTTGTAACGGATACAAAAGAATTCAATTCAGTTTCAGTAAGTAAGTTAGTTAGGTTAGAAATCGAGCCAGAATTAAAGTTAGCTGCATTAGCGGCGATATCGTATTACATCTTGGCACTTGGGATGAGGGAAGTTTTAGAAGTATTGCAACTCTGGTTAGGAATGAAGTTTGGGTTCAATATAGTCGGCATTTTACTTGGTTAATGATGAGATTTAGTCTGCTATTTTACTAGCAGATTAAACTTAAAACTAAAAACTTGAATGAAAAAAGCATTAATAATAGAAGTATAAGTAGGTCTAGTTTGCTATCATACTTACTTTATGGCTTCGATTTTAACAATCATGTTTAAGATAGCTTTTTCAGCCCTTACTCTTAATTTATTAGTAGCAAGTAGCTCATTAGCATTACCAACAAAAATGCAAGTCGGCAATTTGCAAGAATTACCAAATTTGATACCTATTCAAGAAAATAATCAAAACTTAAATATTAATAAGATACCTCAAACTTGCGTCAAGATTGAAAATCGCTGTGCTTTTAGAATTGCTGGCACGGAAAGCATTGATTTAGATGCCAGAGTCAAACCAATTGAAATCATTATTAAAGATATTATTAATAGTAATGAATTTAAAAATGATAAGGAGATAAAAGTTTGGCAACAAGGAGAAGCAAATAATATCTTCATTCAAGTCGGAGAAAGTCCTCCAGTTCGTTTAATGAACGTAACTCAAGAAGATGCAGCGATCGCCAGAGTTAGCACCGTTCGCAGAGCAGAACAAATAGTAGCGCAATTGCAAGAAAGTCTCGAACTAACTCAACAACACGTTCAACCAGATTATTTAAAACAGCAAGGATTTAAAGCTATTGCGATCGCAGCATTAACAATATTAATTAGCTTGGCAATTACCAAAACTAAAAGAGATTTAAGATCGGCCAAAGCAGAAATAAATACCGACTCGAATGCTTCGGAAAGAATCGAAAGCAAGTTAACAAAATCCCAGAAATCAAATTTAATTGCAATCAAAAATACCTTATTAAATATAGCGCGATGGAGCACTTTATTCGGATCTAGTGTTCTGATTTTAGGAATGTTTCCCCAAACAATTTGGTTGCAAAATTTAGCAGTCACCCTATTTAGAATTCCAGTCAGACTGGGTATTGTAACTGTTGCAACCTACGTTATGATTCGTTTGAGTTACGCTTTAATTGCTCGGTTTAATTCTGCATTAAGCAGCAACTCTTTACTATTAGTTGGAGAAGCAAACCGTCGCTTGCAATTGCGAATTGCTACCATTACTAAAGTAACTCAGGGAGTTGTTACCCTTAGTTTTACTATTATTGGCACTTTAGTTGGTTTAGCAAGTGTTGGTATTAATATTGCCCCCATTTTAGCCGGTGCTGGATTGATCGGTTTGGCAGTTTCTTTTGCCTCTCAAAGTATTATTAAAGATACCATTAATGGTTTTTTAATTATTGCTGAAGATCAATATGCTGTTGGCGACATAATTAATGTTGGCGAGTACGGCGGTTTAGTCGAAAATATTAATCTACGCATTACTCAGTTGCGAGATGCTGAAGGTAGATTAATTACTATTCCCAATAGTGAAATTAAAGTAGTTGCGAATCTTTCTTCTAATTGGTCGAGAGCCGATCTAAACATTCCCGTAGCTTATCATACCGATGTCGATAAAGCTTTGGCGACGATCTCTGAAGTAGCTGAAAAAATGACTCAAGATAGTAATTGGCAACAACAAATTATCGAACCACCTCAAGTGCTGGGGGTAGAAAATTTTACCGATCGCGGTGCGATCGTCAGAATTTGGATCAAAACTCAACCTTTGCAGCAATGGTCGGTATCCCGAGAATTTCGTCGTCGCATCAAAATAGCTTTCGATCGCGCTGGAATTCCAATTCCGATGCCTCAACAACAAATTTGGTTTCAACGTCGCGATCGCCATATCGAACCGCTAATAAGCCAAAATAGCGACGAGACAAACCAATAAATGTTACAAATATGAAGGGAAAATAGCGACAAAAAATAAAAGTAATTATGATTATTGTCCAAATTACCGACTTGCATATTTACGCTCCAGACAAGGACAAAAATTATCCGATCGATACGGCAGCAAATTTAATTAAATGTATCGAGCGAATCAACAATTTAGTTCCTCGTCCCGATCTAGTTTTAGCGACGGGAGACTTAGTTCAGTCGGGAAATAAAGATGAATACGATCGCCTTAAATCAATTCTCGATTTGCTGGAAATTCCTTATTTTCTCATTCCAGGAAATCACGACGATCGCAATTATTTAAAAGCAGTTTTTGACGACCATAAATACTTACAAAATAACGAAGAATTTTGCCATTATGTTATTGAAGATTATCCTTTAAGATTAATCGGTTTGGATTCGATCGAACCTGGAAAAGTTGGCGGTAAAATGTGTCAAAAACGTTATGCTTGGTTGAGCGATCGCTTGTCGGAAGCACCGGATCGGCCTACTCTATTATTTTTACACCATCCTCCGTTTAATACTGGATTTCCCGAGCGAGAATACGAATTTGCAGAAGTAGAAAAGTTTCAAAAAATCGTCGTTCAAAATCATCAAATTGTCAAAATTGTTTCAGGGCATTTTCATCGCGGTATTGAAACCAAAATAGGTAATAGTTCTGTTTCTGTTTGTCCTTCTACTGCTTATACTTATTCTCTATCTTTCTTAAGTCACAAAGTTTATCGAACCGAAGAACCGCCAGGATATCAACTTCATTTATGGAATTCTAAAAATCAAACAATAATTTCTAATCCGCTATTTTTTTGAGAAATAATTAATATCATTTTGCAAAATAATAATTTCTAGAAATATTTTCTAGAAGAAAATTAATTGCATCCCATTCAAAAAAAATTGAAATTCACAATCGACCGCTTAAAATTGAGGATATATATACTTTTATCTAGGAAAATTCTGACCTCTAACCTCTGACCTCCGACCGACTACCTAGACCCCTGACATCTTGCCAATCTAAATAGTAACGGGAGATTCAACATAAATTGTCGGTTCTTGCATTGTAAAAGAAATCGATCGCTCTTTAAATTGTTTGGAAATTTTTTCGTTAGCAATTTCTAATAAACGCTTGCGTAATTCCAGCGAGTTTTCAGAAGATCCTAAAATGAAAAATGTTACTCTCGCGCGAGTCCCTGGTTTATCCTCCGGCTCAAATAGAGTAATTTTAGTGCTACCGGGATCGATACCGAATAAAGTATCCGTACTTTGCTTGATAGTTTCTTGAACCAAAGCTTGTGCTTGTTTATCTAAAGGTTTGGCAAAATCAAGATAAAGTAAAACCATTACTTTTTTACCTCTAGTAACGTTTTCAACTTCTAAATTAGCCATCGTAGAATTAGGATAAATTACCAGAGTCCCTTTAGCTGCGGTGCGAATTTTAGTCGATCGCAAGCCGATCGATTCTACCCGACCAAATAAACCACCAGGTAAGCGAATGTATTCCCCAGGAATGAAAGGTCGATCTAAATATAAGACAACCGTTCCCAATAACTGCTGTAAAGTCTGTTGAGCGGCAAAAACGATCGCCAAACCTCCTATTCCCAAACCAGCAAACAATCCAATCAGATCGAAACGATCTCGCGCAAAAGTTGAAATCGCAACAATACCAATAATCGTATTCGCTAAAGTTTCAAATACTAACAATAATTCGTCAACTTCTCGCCCCAATTTGCGAATTAACTCGATACCGTAAATCCTGACGAATTGGCGAAATAAGCGGGAACTCAACCAAGAAACAGATCCAATCGTGGCTAAATCGATAAAAAAGCGCAACAATTCGTAGATAAATGTGTATTCGCGGATTGCGATTAAAGTAAAAGAAATTAAAACTAAAGTGCTAGATATTATCAACAAACCGCGAACTGGTTTGATAAAATTTTCATCGATTTTTTCTTTGCGATCGGGTACGAATCGCGCAATTGATAATCTCAAAAGTGAAGGGGTATATTGTCCGAATATTAAAGAAAAAACAATAAATAATAAGGGAAAAATCAAACTTCCGATCGATTCGTCAGTTATGGTATAAAGCCATTGTCGCGATTGGGGGTAAGTATCGGTAATATAAATGATTAAAGCTAGCCAAAGTGCGATTCTAGCTAATAATAATCTAGCTTTAAGAAATACTTCTTCGTCTTTTTTTTCTTCTAAACTGTGTCGCCAAAATTTCCCTAAAGCGAAGTGAAATCCGATCGCCAGTAGTAGTGCGAGGATAGTTTTAATTACAGCTTGTCGCAAAAAATTACGACTTCTTTCTAGAGCAGCTTTTTTTAAAGAATCTGATATTTTGGTTTGCCAGATTTCTGCTTGTTGCAATAAACTATTTTCACCGATTACATCTTTTTGCGTTACGGTTACTAAATAGCGATCGTTAATATAAATTACTGGAACTTGATTGATTAATCTGACTCTGACTTCAATATCTTGTTGCTGGTTTTCCTGTTTAGAAATTCGCAAGGCCGAGCGAACTGAGTCCCAAGTGGATATTTCTTGCTGTAAAATAGTTTCAATCCGATCTGCTCTTCTGATTGCGGTAATCGAACCGCTGCTACTTACTTGGATTACTTCTCTACCATCTAAAAAAACGCCAGCTTTTTGATTTGATTCTGCCGAACTTGGCAAAATAAAAATTGTTAATAAAAGTAAAATTAACAGGGATCTTTTGAGGTATTTGCAGATTTGTCTCATTGCTGACCTATCTTAAATAGTAATCGGCGAATCTACATTAATCATTTTGTCTTCAAGATCGAAAGATATGCCATATTCTTTTAATTTTTGAGTAATATTTTGTCTGGCAATATCGAGTAATTGGCGGCGCAATTCCATCGAAACTTCTCCCGAACCGAGAACGAATAAATTAATTTGAGCGGTAGTGAATGGAGATTGTTGCTCTTTTGACTCAGTATCTTTAAAGTTTACTGTACTCTGACGCGGATCGATGCCAAAAATATCTTTAGTGCTGCCTATTATTACTTGACGAATTAATGCTTTTTCTTCTTCGGGTAAGAGGCGATCGAATTTTAAATAAATCATAGTAATCACTTTTTTAACCCGAGAATAGTTTTCAATACTAGCTTGAACCAAAGAGCTATTAGGAACGATGACTAAAGTGCCTTTTCCTGAAGTTCTCACTTTGGTCGATCGCAAACCGATCGATTCTACTCGACCAAAAGTCCCGTCATTTAATCCGATATAATCGTCTAAAACAAAGGGGCGATCGATAAATAAGACTATTCCTCCTAATAATTGTTCGAGGGTTTTTTGAGCGGCAAAAGCTATTGCTAAACCGCCTACTCCTAAGCTAGCAATTAAACCAACTAAATTGATATTGTGAGTTTGAGCAAAAATAAAAACGACGGTTAAAGTTAAAATTCCCTTACCTAGAAATTTAGTGACTAGTAATAATTCGCTGTTAATTTTTCCTTGAACGGCAATATCGAGTAAGTAAATTTTGAAAAAGCGATCGAATATGCGGTAACCAATTAAAATTACTATTACTAAAATCGCTATTGCTAACAAAATTTCTAACAGTTTCAACCAGTTGTTATTTAGCTCGAACGATAAAAAAATATCGCCCAAACTAAGCAAAGCGATCGCAAAAATTATACTATTATAAGGAGCAATAATTTTTTGATAGAGATTTTGATTTTCAGCAGATAGATAACCAAGAATTAACTTTTTTAGTCGGTTGGCTAAATAAATCGCGATCGCAATAACAAAAACAGTAGCTAAAGCACCTACAGCTAAAACTACTACCGGAAGATTAAATTCGCCAATTTCTACAGAAAAACTAGCTAATATCATTAAACCAACCTCGTCGCCAAAAAAAGATAATCAAGCTAGTAGAAACTGCAATCATTAAAGACCAACAAAGGGGATAACCCCAATACCAATTTAATTCCGGCATATTGTAAGGAGAGATCTCATCGTCAAAGTTCATTCCATACAAACCAGTAATAAAAGTTAGCGGAATAAAAATAGTCGAAACTACGGCGATCGTCTTCATAATTTCGTTAATTCTATTACTCACCGCAGACATATATACGGTCATTAAATTGGAAGTTAATTCGCGATATGTTTCGATAACATCGACAATTTGAATTATATGATCGTAACAATCTCGCAAGTAAGGAATTACTTCCTTGTCGATCGCAGAACTACCATTTTTAATTAATTTTTCGATCGCTTCTCGTTGCGGCCAAATTGCGCGACGCAAAGCTAATAATTCTCTTCTAATTTGATAAACTTGCGCTAATGTTTTTTGATTTGGCTCTAAGACGATCCGATCTTCTAATTCTTCAATGCGATCGCCAACTGCTTCTAATACGGGAAAATAACCGTCAATAATAGCATCCCACAATGCATAAGCTAGGTAATCGGCCCCTTTTTGACGCACGATACCGCGATTGTAACGAATGCGATCGCGTACTGGTTGAAAACAATCGTCTTCAGGATCTTCTTGGAGGGAGAGCAAATAATTCTTGCCAACAATCAAACTAACTTGTTCGATGCTGATTCCATTTTCGCTTTTTTGGGTTAAGATAGCCATCTGAGTAATAATTATCAGTTGAGTCTGATAATCTTCTATTTTTGGCCTTTGCGGTACGTTAACTACATCTTCTAACAGTAAAGGGTGTAACTTAAAAATTTTTCCTAACTGCTGTAATACTCTTTCACTTCCTAACCCTTGTACGTCGATCCAAGAAATTGAATCTGTTTTTAGATAAGAACCGCATTCTTGTGGTTTAACATTAGTTGCGTGAGTGGCTCGTTCGAGATTGTATTCAATTACAATTATCTCAGACGGTGCTGCATCGCTTTCAATAGTTAACGTCCCCGGAATGCTTCCAGGAATACTGTAAGAATAATCAAATATATCTTCTTCTCGTCGATCGCGGTCGCTCATTATACTTAATCGGACATTTTTCTACCTTATTCAGTTGAGTTAAAACTGAAAATAGTTAACCGAAATTATCTATATCAAACCAACCCAGTATAAGTTATAACAGCTTAAAATATTTTTTTCTGGATTTTTCTGGAAAATTTTTAAAATCAAAATTTTTTAATAAAAATACAATAAAATACAACAAAAAATATAAATTTCAATCGATAAATATAAAGAAATTCTCAAGCACTTTTTTTTAGAAACCAATATTGATTAAACTTTTTGTGAATTTTGATTAATATATTGCCATAATGCAGCACCAACATTGGAAACTGTTCAAGAATTTCGGTTTGGGAGCAATCCCAATCATTCAACTAAGAGAATCCTTAATCGAAGAATGTCAGCTCAATCAAAACTATTTAGTTTTAACTGTCAGTTCTTGTTTGATTGCTACTTTCGGATTAATAATTAATAGTGCCGCAGTAATTATTGGTGCGATGATTATTGCTCCGTTAATGTTACCCTTACGAGGACTTCCTTTTGCAGCCTTAGAAGCAGATTTAGAGCTTTTGCGGAAAAGTTTTATTTCTATACTAGTAGGTAGTTTAATTGCTATTTTTTGTTCTAGTTTAGTCGGAGTTATCATCGGTTTTCCTAGCTTTGGTAGCGAAGTTGCATCGAGAACGCAGCCAACTTTAATTGACTTATTAATTGCAATCACAGCAGGGAGTATTAGCGGTTATGCTAAAGTACGTCCGGCGATCGGAGATGCTATTCCAGGTACGGCTATTTCAGTTGCTTTAATGCCTCCTTTATGCGTGATTGGCTTGACTTTATCTCAAGGTCAATGGCAATTAACTCAAGGAGCAACTTTACTTTATTTGACTAACTTAATCGGCATTAATTTTGCCTGTTTAATAGTTTATTTTTTAGCTGGATATGCAGGTAGCGATGAAGTCGGTCAAAAAATATCTTGGGGCATTGCTATAATTTTGATGTCATTGCTTGCTATTCCTTTGGGTTTTAGTTTTTGGCAATTATTAGACCAAGAAAGAGTAGAGCGATCGATTCCCAAAGCAATTCTTGATATTGAAAGAACTGATATTAAAATTAAAACCAATACTATCGATTATGCTAACAATCCTCCGCTTATTTTAATCGAGGCAAGAGCAACCAAGGTAATTACTGGTTCGGAAATTTTAGCGATCGAAAATGCATTGCAAAAAGAGCTAAATCGTGATTTTAAAGTTGTTTTCGATCTGACTTTATCTCGAGAAATAGATTCTTCTACAATCGAAGAACCAAAAGCTATCGAAGAAAATGAAGATTTTTCGCCGGCAGACCGAACCGAACCAAAATCAAACGAAATTTCAAAATGAACCAAACAAAAATATTATTACCTCCCAATAGTCTCAATTTAAAAATTCAACAAACAACCGCACTAGCAATTTCAACTGGTGCATTACAATCGATTCCGACCGACTATGAAACGATCGCAGAAAATGGCATTTCTTTTATCGTTCGAGTTCTAGTAAATTTAGTTAGAAAAGATCGCGCTAAAAAAGCACAATCAAAAGATTTTAATCCCTTTCTACCTTATGAAAAAGATTTATTTGTTGCCGATCTTACCGAAACTCATTTATGTTTATTGAATAAATATAATGTAGTCGAAAATCATTTATTGATTATTACTCGTGCTTTCGTAGACCAAGAAAAATTACTCGATCTAGACGATTTTATTGCTTTGTGGACAACTTTAGCTCAAACTGAAGGTTTAGCTTTTTATAATGGGGGAAAAACTGCCGGATCTTCAGTAAAACACAAACATTTACAACTCGTGCCGACTAAAATGAATCAGCTAGAAATTCCGATCGCATCAATTCTCAAAACAGCCAACTCAACAGGAAACATCGATAGATTTCCTTTTGCTCACAGCTTTAGCAAACTAGACTTTGACTGGGAAAAATCGATTTATGAAGCAGCAGAAAATACTCTCGAAATATACAAAGAATTATTGAGCAAAATCGGAATTTTTAGTTCAAGTAATAACAAACAGTCCGCACCCTATAATTTTTTAATGACCCGAGAATGGATGTTAATAGTACCTCGAGAATGCGAATATTATCGAGGAATATCGATTAATTCTTTAGGCTTTGCTGGAGCTTTGTTAGTACGCGATCGCCAACAACTACAATTAGTTAAAGAAATTTCGCCGATGAATATACTTGAAGCTGTAGCTCGAAACAAATAAATCTTATTTAATTGCCTATGGCAAAAGTCAAAAATATTTGCGTTCAAGCCCCCTCTTGATTTATAAAATAAATGTGCGAGTCCACAATTAAAAACAGTTTAAATCTATTTTTAAATTGACCCTCTGCCCTCTGCCCTCTGCCCTCTGCCTTCTTTTAATTAGTTATATTTTTCTGGGTTAAATTTCTATTTACAATCGGTCTCTAATTAAAATTTAAATCTACTTTTATATTGATATCGAACTTCTGACTTCTGACTTAATTTAATTGCCTTCAAGAATAGAAAGGAATTCGACAACATCGATATCTAGCAAAGAAATATGGCGTTAGGGCTGCCAATATTGCCCGAGCGTCAATCACTTCCCCAGCTCGCTCTCAATCTATAATTTTCAAAGCAGCAAAAAACTTTTCTAGAGGAATCCCAATTGAGAATTTAAAGATTAACAAATTGAATTAGATTTTACAGCAAAATTATCCTCGTACGATAATTCCCTGCAAATAATTAAAGTAACAAATTTGTAACGATAAAAGTAATAAAATGGTAACAATAAAAAGTTATAGTGTATGTAAAATAACTTTGAGGTAGATGGTTAAAGAGCGATCGCAAGAGAAAATTGCAAAATCACCAGCATCGAGACAAATTTTTGTCGCCGACAACCTTCTTACTTGAGATCTAAATTCGATCTACTAAATGAGAATTTACGATCGATAGCTTGCGAACCTCTTTTAAGATATTTATGGGAGGGGTAATTTATTTGGTAATAACAGGAAAATTATTATGAGTTACAAAGCAGTTAAAATATTAGCCCTCACCGTTATATCGGCTTTTTTTGTGCTGATAACGAATGTTGCTTTTGCCAGAGAAAATATTGAGATTGAAATCGCTCCCCAGCAAGTTGACGTTTCTGCAATTATAGAAAACGGAAACAATCTAATTATTGAAGAGAATCAAGTAGTTAAAAAAGATGCCGTTGCAATTGGAGCATCTCTAATTGTCCTAGAAGGGGCAAAAATCAGAGGAAATGCCACCGCGATCGGCGGAAATATCATTCTCCAGAATAACGCGATCGTTGATGGAGATACAGTTGCTTTTGGCGGAAAAGTTATTAAAGGAGAAGGAGTCAGTATCGGTGGCGACATCGTTGAAATTTTAGGCGGAGCAAGCAAGATCGTTGCAGACAATACTGCAGCACTGCAGAAAAGATTCGGGGTTTTTGGCAGTTTTTATTTAATTAATCTAGCTATTTGTCTATTTTTGCTGGTGATTATTTTTGCTGTCGGCTTATTTTTAATAATTCTTCTACCAACTCACTTGCAAAAAACCTCGATGACGATCGCCCAACAGCCTTTTAAAAGTGGCGTATTAGGTCTAGCAGCCATACTTACGGTTTATTTATTAACCCAATTGCTAGCTGGTAGCTTGTTCGGTTTAGTAATGATTCCGATGATGGATATAGTTTTTGCGATCGCCGGGTTGCTAGGTTGCACTGCAACGAGTTTATCGATCGGTAAAAAAATTAAAGCCTCTGGAGGATCGATTCAACACTTTTTTATCGGCATCTTGATGTTCGTCCCGATCGCCCTAATTCCAGTAGCTGGAGCGTTTATTATCTTGATGGTAAATATTTTTGGCTTCGGTGCAGTTTTGCTTTCTAAGTTCGGCACGATCGACATGGATATTATTGACAATACTTACGAAGCGGCTAACATTTCACAATATCCGATTGTCAAAAATTAAATCAATAAATATCAGACCCAATCTTTGTCGAAACTGGGTCTGTATAAAAAATTACACCGGGATATCATCCCAACAATTTAGAAAGTTCGCTAGCCAAACGCTTAATTTCTAGGAATAGTAATCCCTGCTTCGCTTTTTTTGCCGCTAAAACTAATAAAACAGCATCCGTGCTGCAACCGATTAAAATACTGTAACCTTTTTCGCCTTCTAGGAATAAGCGATCGATTACCCCGCGAGTTAATTCTTGACCGATGCGATCGCCCAAAGAAAGCATTGCCGCAGACATAGCTGCGGTTCTTTCTTCATCCATATCGGAAGATAAAAAAGAACTTAAAGGCAGACCGTCGGGGCTTACTAGAGCAGCTCCTTGAACGTCAGGAGTTCCGGTTACAAAATTCTGCAACAAATCTTGAACTATAGATGTTTGAATTACCATGATTTTACCAATAAATTTCTTAGCTCTGGAATTGGGTTTTAAAGGGGGTTTGCGACTGACGAGTTGCTGAATGAAAATATCAGTTAATATAGTTAGTCGTTAAATTATGATTTTTAAGTTTAAAATGCCCTCAAAACCCAATTAAGCAATTGATTCCTAGGTGCAATGCTACATCGAGTTAGCACCAGTTGCAATCATACGTCTGAATAGGGCTTCAGACCAACCAGTTTCTTTTTGTACTGCAGAAGAAGAGACCTCTACATAAGCTTGCTCGATAAAAGCTAGGTCGATCATGCAGATTTTACTGAGAGCATCATTAACTGCATCATCTTTACCTTCTGCCTTAATTTTATTATCCACTTCACGAGCTACTGTCGCCATTGCGGGAACTACGTGTTGAGGCCCGATACCTA
Organism: Prochloraceae cyanobacterium; assembly: GCA_030065265.1. Taxonomy (GTDB): domain Bacteria; phylum Cyanobacteriota; class Cyanobacteriia; order Cyanobacteriales; family JASJDA01; genus JASJDA01. Next base: position 1,357 of record JASJCW010000063.1, on the reverse strand, counting down.
ATTTTACATGTACCAAACCGATGCGCCAACGTCTCACAGCATAAGCATCGCCCCAGTCATCCATCCCCGTAAACATTTCGGAAAACCACTCAGTAAAAGTAGCGCGCAAACGCTCCATGCGCCCATCTTTCTGATTGAGGATGTTTGCCATTTCTTCATCGCGATTGAGAAATTCATAGAAATGATCTGTCATTTCCGGGGCTATTTGCTTGCCCCAATCTGCATTTGCTTGTAGAGCTGCTTTATCTTCATCGTTAAAGAGCATTCTTTGCTCCATCTTAGCCAGGAATTCGCGAGGTTCTAGGGTCATAATCCTGTTTGCACAATATTAATAATCAATACTTTATTTTTAACATTCTTAATAAATTCTGGCATACCCAGGAATTACTGACTAAGATCGCCAACAAAACAATCGACTCAGTGAAATCACTGAGGGTTTTAAGCAGAAAATTGTTGCAAAAGATAATTAAAAAAACTGTCTCGATCTACCTTTTCCATCACCTTAATTTTCCTGCCTCCAGCCTGAAGGATCGTTCTGCCTTGGGATTTGCCTTCAGTAACGATATTTGTCTCTTTTTCGCTCACCTGATACAAGTCTGGACGATCTAAATATGCTGCGGCTACTACATCCCAACAGTAATAATCTTGAGTGGCAGCTAGAGCGTAACATAACCCAGCCAGATCCGAGAGGGGATAGCGGCGATTTTTAGCGAGGCGATCGGTCAATTCATCAGTAACGGGAACGGTATTAGTCAGATCGAGGGGACAGAGTACGATCTCGATTTGAGTTTGCCAAATTTGCAAAGCGGCAATCGCGTCCCAGTAAACATTCCACTCGGCCGAACCGTCGTGTTCTGGAGCGTAAATCTTTTCTACATTACCGTTGACTGCGATCGCCCCACCCATCCAGACAATTTTTTTTATTTTGGCTTCAATTTCCGGCGCAATTTCTAAAGCAGTAGCGAGGGTAGTCAAAGGGCCTGTCACCATTAAAGTAACTGGTTCTGGAGCTTGTTTTAAAACTTCGATTGTAAAATCTTGTCCCGATTTTGCAACTAAAGGGGTGCGGATCCGATCTGTTTGGTTGAGAATGGGAAAGCGATCGATAATTAGGCAATCTCGTCTGTAAATGTCTGGAAAAGCATTAATACCCCTAACTGTACTTTCTGCGACTCGAACATCAAAACGACCCATTAGATCGAGAATTTTGCGGGTTACACTAACAGCAGATTTAATGTAGCAATCAGCCGGAGTTACCACTATACCTAAGACTTCGATCTCTGAGGCGCGCAGTAATAAAATCGCCGCTAAAAAATCATCAATAGCACCGTCGCAATCGATTAAAACTAGTTCTTTG